>JBCDKH010000077.1 GCA_038746835.1 Planctomycetota bacterium
GATTTCTATCGAATAGGGCAGCGACGCGGTCGTTCACAACCCGCGGGCAATCCCATTGCAGACCGACCTCGTAGCCGCCCGCCGCAGCGGGCGCGTCGCGTGGAGCGAGCGCCCACAAACCCGGGCGGCTCATCGCTCGACCTCACTTCTCACCGAGGTCGAACGCGTCGTGGACTGATTGGAGCGCGCGTGGACCGTCGCCGTGGCTGACGATGCAGGAGATCTTGATCTCGCTGGTCGTGATGTTCTCGATGTTGACCTTCGCCTCGCCCAAAGCCGCAAACATGCGACGTGCGACGCCGCTGTGCGACCGCATGCCCACGCCGACCACGCTGACCTTGGCGAGTCCTTCCTGATACCGGACGGTCGGCTTGCGCTGGTCGTCGCCGAGGCGCTTGAGCAGGTCGTCCACGACCGGGCGGATGTCGTGCAGATCGCCATCTTCGACCGTGAACGAGATGTTGGCGGTCCCGTCATCGAAGACGTTCTGGATGATGTCGTCGACGATGATGTTGGATGCCGCGATCTCGCGAAACAGGTCGGCCGCCATGCCGGGGTGGTCGGGCACGTTGGCCAGCGTCACGCGAATCAAGTTCCGCTTCAGGGCGGCACCGCTGACGAGAATGTCTTCCATTTCGGGCGTCTCCTTCACGACCATCGTCCCCGTGGCCGTGCTCTGACTGTTGCGGACGTGGATCGGCACGTCGTACTTCTTTGCAAACTCCACCGCCCGCGTCTGCAGCACGCCGGCACCCAGGCCGCTGAGTTCGAGCATCTCGTCGTACGTGATCCGCTCGATCTTGCGGGCGTTGGGCACGATCCGCGGGTCGGCCGTGTAGACGCCATCGACGTCCGTGTAGTTTTCGCAGACGCTCGCCTCGAGCACGGCACCGAGGGCGACCAGCGTCGCGTTGCTGCCGCCTCGGCCGAGCGTCGTGGTCTCGCCGCCTGGCGCGATGCCCTGGAAGCCTGCGACGACGACGATCCGACCTTCGCCAAGCTCTGCAAGGATCTTCTGCGTGTCGATCGCCTTGATCCGCGCCTTCGTGTAGGCGTCGTCGGTCTGCAGGTTGATCTGCGGCCCGGTGAAGCTCGTCGCGTCTTCGCCCTGGCTGTAGACGCTCATCGCAAACAGGGCGGCCGTGACGATCTCGCCGGTCGCGAACAGCTGGTCCATCTCCCGCTTCGGCGGCCTTCCACCGGCGACGCTGGCCGCCAGCTGCTCGAGCTGGTCGGTCGTCTTGCCCATCGCACTCACGACGACGACCACGTCGTCGCCGGCTCGCCTCGCCGCCACCGCACGCGACGCGCAGTGCCGAATTCGATCGGCATCCGCCACGCTCGTTCCCCCGAATTTCTGGACGATCAGCGGCATCAGCCGCACACCGTATGCGGCGTCATCCCAGCCCCATCGCCTTCAGATTCTTCAGACTGGTTTCCAGAGAGTCGAACGGGTCGCGATAGCACGTGTCCTGCTCGACGCAGTAGCACTCGACGCCCGCCTCATCCGCCGCCGCCATGACGCTGTTCCAGTCGAGGTTGCCCACGCCGATCTCCGCCATGTACTGCGTGCGACCCGCATCGATGGCGAGGTCCTTCACGTGGATCAGCGGCACACGCCCCTTGAGCTTCCGCAGCCAAGCCGCCGGACAACCACCCGCGTGAGCGACCCAGTACGTGTCGATTTCGAACCACGCGTCGGGGTGGACGTGCTCCACCAGCAGATCCATCGGCCGCTTCGCCTCGAAGGCATCCTTTCCGCCAAGCTTGGCCCACTCGTGCGAGTGGTTGTGGTACCCGAACCGGACGCCGCGCTCCTTGAGCTTCGCAACGCCATCGTTGAACTGCTCGATCCAAGCCAGCCAGGTGGCCTCGGTTGCGTCCTCTGCACTCGGGAAAAACCCACCAACCGCCGTGAGATCGCACCCGAGCGTTTTGTGATCGCTGGCCACCTGATCCGGCGTCTCCCACGCCGACGACGGCGGCCGAACATGCGTCGCGACGCACACCAGCCCGTGCTCGTCCAGAATCTGCCTCACCGTCGCCGGATCTTCCACGCCGACAGCACTCACCTGCACCGCCGGCCACCCCTGCTCCGCAAGCCGCTTGGCCGTCGACGCGAGATCATCTTCGGTCTTGCAATAGTCCCGCAGCGTGTAGAGCTGCACAGCGAGCTTGGGCATCGGCATGGACGCAGCTTACTGAGGTGCTAGCTGAACGTCTGCGACTTGCCGGCATTTGGGTCGCGTTCCTGCGCCGAGGACCTGTCTTCCCCGTCGCGCTGGCAACCGTTCCCGGGCGTTGAACCCGAAGGCGAATTTCGTTACCTTCGCTCCCGACCAATCGCCGTCGCCTCACCAGGGCGACAGATATCAGGAGAGACCCCATGAAAAGACACCGTTTCACTGCTGCGGCAGTGCTTGCCGCTGCGTTGCCGGCAGGTTCAGCGTTTGCGTTGCCGTTTGCCGGGACGCCGACCGCGGGTTCGCCCGACTCGCTCCTTCTGTTCGATACCGACGACCTGTCGGTCACCACGCCCGGCCCGGCCTTGGGTGGCGACTTTGTCCGCGGGCTCGATCTGAGTGCCAACCTGACCGGCTACTACATCGTCACCGGCGGCTTCAGCTTCGATCCGAGCACGTTCGGCCTCTACGAACTGAACAACGGCGTCTCGACGTTCGTCAGCAACCTCGGCGGCATCGACGACACCTCCGTGGGTGGCCTGTCGTTGAGCGCAGACGGCTCGTTCCTCTACTTCGTCGGTGACCTCGTCGACAACGATGGCGGCGACGAGATCTACACGATCAGCCTCACCGGCTCGATCAGTGCGCCGACCGTCATCACGAACTCACTCGACGAGCCTGACTTCGCCGGCGTTGCTGTTGCTCCTGACGGCACAGTCTACGGACTCGCTAACGATACCGATTCGCTGTACACGATCGATCCGGTCACCGGCGTCGCCACGCTCGTTGGCGAAACCGGGTTCAGCTTCTTCGGCGTCAGCGGTCTCGACTTCGGTCCGGACGGCCAGCTCTACGCTGCACTCGGCGATGACATCGCGTCGCTCGACCTCGTGACCGGCACTGCCACGGTTCTTGGCGACGTCGGCCCGTCGCTTTCCAACCTGGCGTACAACCCGCCGATTCCCGAGCCGTCGACACTCGCTCTGGTTGGTTTCGGAGCGCTTGCAGCACTCCGCCGCCGCGGCTGACCCCGTTTTAAACTCGCAACAAAACACGCCGCGCCGACCTTCGGGTCGTCGCGGCTTCTGTTTGTCCTTGTCAGCTATTCGACTGACGAGGCAACGTTCAGGCGATCACTACTTCAGCGCTGCGTGCGCTGCCGCGAGGCGGGCGATTGGGACGCGGAATGGCGAGCAGCTCACGTAGTCGAGGCCGACCTCGTGGCAGAAGTGGACGCTGGACGGGTCGCCGCCGTGTTCGCCGCAGATGCCGAGCTTCAGTCCCTTGCGGGCGGCTCGGCCCTTCTCGACGCCGATGCGCACCATTTCGCCGACGCCGCTCTGATCGAGGCTCTGGAACGGATCCTCCGGCAGGATGCCCTTGTCGACGTACTCGCGAAGGAAGACGCCCGCGTCGTCGCGGCTGTAGCCGAAGGTCATCTGCGTCAGGTCGTTCGTGCCGAAGCTGAAGAACTCGGCCTGTGCGGCGATCTGGTCGGCGGTGATCGCGGCGCGGGGCACCTCGATCATCGTGCCGACGAGGTACTTGCACTTCTTTTTCTTGGCCTTGAAGACCTGCTGGGCCTCGTCGTGCAGGTGCTCGATGAGGTAGCTCAGCTCCTTGTCCGTGCCGGCGAGCGGGATCATGATCTCCGGAACGATGTTCCCACCGACCTGAAGCGCCGCTTCCAGGATCGCCCGCACCTGCATGCGGAGGATCTCGGGATACGTCACGGCCAGTCGGCAACCACGGTGGCCGAGCATCGGGTTCGACTCGTGCAGTGCGGTGATGCGAGCGCGGACCTCGTCGGGCGTGACGCCGGTGTTGCCGGCGATGAGCTCGATCTCCTTGTACTGGTCGACGTGCGGCAGGAACTCGTGCAGCGGCGGGTCGAGCAGGCGGATCGTGACGGGCAGGCCCTTCATCGCCTTGAACAGGCCGGCGAAGTCCTTCCGCTGGATGGGCAGAAGCTTCTTGAGCGCCTTCTCGCGACCCTTGGTGGTGGTCGCGAGGATCATCTCGCGCATCGGGCCGCGCCGCTCCGGCTCGAAGAACATGTGCTCAGTCCGGCAAAGCCCGATGCCCTCGGCACCAAACTCGCGGGCCTTCTTGCTGTCGGCCGGCGTGTCAGCGTTGGTGCGGACGTTGAGCTTGCGGAACTTGTCCGCCAGCGTCATGAGTTTCTTGAAGTTGCGATCCGGCTCCGGGTCCTGCGTCGGGACTTCACCGTCGAGGACGTCACCCGTGGTGCCGTCGATCGAGAGGAAGTCGCCTGGGCCGTAGACCTTTCCGTTGATCGTGGCAGTCTCCTTGGAGGCGTTGATCTCAACGGCGCCGGCGCCGCAGACACACGGCTTGCCCCAGCCGCGGGCGACGACGGCCGCGTGGCTCGTCTTGCCGCCGGTGCTGGTGAGAATGCCCTGAGCGGCGTGCATGCCGTCGACGTCTTCGGGCGACGTCTCGCGACGGACCAGGATGACGGCCTCGCCCGACTCGGCACGCTGCTTGGCATCCTGGGCGGTGAAGGCCAGCTTGCCGACGGCCGCGCCGGGCGACGCGTTGAGGCCGCTGGTCAGCACCTTGGCCGACTTGCGGGCGGCCGGCTGGAACGCCGGGTGGAGCAGCTGATCCAGGTGGCCCGGCGTGACGAGGCGGACGGCCTGCTTCTGGTCGACCTTCTTCTCTTTGAGCAGGTCCGTCGCGATCTTCAGCGCGGCCCGGCCGGTGCGCTTTCCATTGCGCGTCTGGAGCATGTAGAAGGTGCCTTGCTCCAGCGTGAACTCGAAGTCCTGCATGTCGCGGTAGCGCTTCTCCAGACGCTCGCGGATGCTCATGAGCTCCTTGTACATGGCCGGAAGCTCCTTCTTCATGGCGGTAAGGCCCTTGGGCGTGCGGATGCCCGCGACCACGTCTTCGCCCTGGGCGTTGACGAGGTACTCGACGAGGAACTTGTTCTCGCCGCTGGACGGGTCACGCGTGAAGCCGACGCCGGTGGCGCAGTCGTCGCCCATGTTGCCGAAGACCATCGTCTGGCAGTTGACGGCCGTGCCGGCGAGGTTGCCGATGCCCTCGGCGCGTCGGTAGCTGATCGCCTTGTCGCTGTCCCAGCTCTTGAACACGGCCTCGATGGCCAATTCGAGCTGCTTCTCAGGGTTCTGCGGGAAGGCGAAGCCGGCGTGCTTCTTGAAGACCTTCTTGTACTCGCCACAGAGCTTCTTCAGGTCGTCGGCCGTCAGATCCGTGTCTTCCTCGACACCACGCGCCTTCTTCATGGCCGAGATGGCCTCTTCGAAGTAGTGGTGGTGCACGCCGACGACCACGTCGCCGTACATGTTGATGAGTCGGCGGTAGCTGTCGTAGGCGAAGCGGTCGTTCGTCTTGGCCATCGCCTCGACGATCTCGTCGGTGAGGCCGAGGTTGAGGACGGTGTCCATCATGCCCGGCATGGAGACGGCCGCGCCGGAGCGGACGCTGAGCAGCAGGGGCTTCTTGGCGTTGCCGAACTTCTTGCCGGTGGCACGTTCGGTCTTGCGGACGTTCTTGGCGACCTCGTCCATCAGGCCGGCCGGGAGCTTCTTGCCGCCGGAGTTGTACTCGGCGCAGGTCTCGGTGGTGATGGTGAACCCGGGCGGCACGGGGAAGCCGCTGGTGGTCATGTCGGCGAGGTTGGCACCCTTGCCGCCGAGGAGGAGCTTCTGGTCGCGCTTGCCTTCGGTGCCGCTGGGCCCGAAGAAGTAGACACGCTTGCCGGCGACTCGGCGTGCGGCGGTCTTGGCTTTCTTTGTCGCTTTCTTAACGATTTTCTTGGCCGTCTTGGCGGTCTTCTTTGCGGCCTTGGTGGCGCGCTTCGCGGGGGACGCGGTGCGGGGCATGTAGGTTTTGGCTGATTTATCAGAGGAAAGCGGCCGCATTGTCTCCGGGCCGCTGGGAAAAGGTGGGGACGAAATGTAGAAACGCCCCAGACTTGCGTCAATTTATCGCGTTGCGACACGCACGAGAATCGGCAACACGACCAGACACCGCAGCCCGACACTCAGCACCGTCCCGAGCACGACGCCATTGATGCCGAGGCCCAGCTTCACGAACAGCAGGCTCAACCCGACGTTGACCAGCCCGCCGACGAGCACGACGACCGCGTAGCTCTTCGCCTGTCCGACGGCGACGAGCGTCGCCCGCCCGACACCCGCCGCGCTGCCGAGGACGGTGTGAACCAACACCAGCGGCAGGATCGCCCGCGTCGCAGGCAAGTCGTCGCCAAGCCAGAGCGTGTAGACCCACGGCGACAACAGCCACGCCGGCAGGGCGATCGCCATCGCGATCCCGCCAGCCAGCAGGGACCCACGGAGATAGCCGCGCCACACGCCGGCCATGTCTCCCGCCGCCGCGAGCCGGGCGGCACTCGGCAGGGCGACAGTCGCGACGGCCGAGACGAGCACGAGGATCGCCGCGTCGATCTGCACCGCCGGGGCGTACACGGCCGGGGCAAGCGGATCGACGAGCCGGTTGAGGATGAAGTAGTCGATCGGGGCGTATAGGAAGTCCGCCGCCGACCCGAGTGTCACCAGGCCGCCGTAGGTGAGGAGCTTCTTCTGTGCAGTTCGGTCGGCGGGCGTCGCGTGTCGCCGGTTACTCCAGCCGGTGACGTGCGACGCGAATTGCAAGCGGCCAAGGTACGCAGCGAGCCCCGAGATGAAGAAGGTCCCACCGACCCAACCAAGGCCGAGGTTCATCCCGCTCGCGTAGAACAGCGGTGCGGCCAGAAGCACGATCCATAACAGGTCTGCCGCTGCCGAGAATGACTGGTCGTGGGCGACGTGCCCAAGGGCGTGCGATGCTCCGCCGACGGCATCAGCCATCAAGCGAAGAAAGAGGCCGAGCCCAAGAAAGATCACGAGGAACGCGATCCCATCGGGCACGCGGCCGGGCACAGCGTGAACTGTCGAGTACATCGTCGAGTACAAGAACAACGCAACTGAAACCGCAATTACCATCACGACGAGCAGTGAATTGGTCGTCGTTAGAAGGGATGCCGGACTCCCGCGTTGGTGGTACGGGATCCGCGTCGCGTTCAGCGGTGGCCAGTAGCGACGTCGCCCGCGGTAATCGAGGATCGGAGCTCTACGAGTTTGTGAGTCCACGTCTTCTGCAAGCCGCGGCTCTACGAGCCGCAGGTCTGGGTCGGTAGCGGGCAGATCATCGTTGCCTCCAGACCTGCGGCTCGTAGAGCCGCGGCTGACCGGATTCGGTTTCTTATCGGAGAGACTTGAATCCTCGTTGTTTGGAGCACGCTCCGCCTCGGCGACGAGCTTCGTCAACGCCGGACCGAGGCCGAAGGTCGTGTAGTTCAAGAGGCCCAGCGTCGCCCGGGTCATCGCCAGGACCGCAAACGCCGCCTCGCCGAGTTGGCGGTAGACGACCGCGGCCGCGACGGCCCAGCTGAGGACCTTCATGCCCGTCGCCGTCGACGCCGCCACGAGGTCGAGTCGCGATGACGACGCAGGCACGGCCCGAGCCTATCGGCAATCCAGCGTTTCGGCACGACCGCTCGACGAACGCCGACCGCTCATGCGCGACCAATCTCACCGCCGATAAGCAGAATGTGCCGATTCGCGGTCGCGAACGCGGTGCGCCAGCGACCTTTGCCATGCTTGCCAAGCCGAGCCCCAACGTGCTCCAGCCCGCCGTGTTGACGTGCGGCGTCTGTGGTGCCGAGGTGCCCGGCGACGCGACGCTTTGCCCGAAGTGCGTCGCCCCAATCAACGTCGCCAGCATCGGCGACCTCGCAGGCGACACCGACTTCTGCTTGACCTCGCTGCTGCAGGTCCTCGCCGAGGCCCGTCGCCAACAGCGGGCGACGGTCGGGCCGTGCGACCTGTGGGACGCCTACCTGTCCGCCTTCTGGGCGAGACCCGAGACGGCGATCATCCTGTGGGCGGAGGCCAAAGCCGCGCTGGACGCGATCCAGGCCATCGGCCGTCCATCAAGCCCGTGGCTCGAACTCGGCTGCGGTGACGGCGTTCACGCGGCGTTGCTCAACGGCTGGCGATTCGAGAGTTCATTCGACGTCTTCCACGCCACCAACGCCGGTGCTGCTGACGCCTACGCGACGTTCGACGCGACCGGATTCGCCCCGGCGATCACCGCACAAGGCCGACAGATTGCCGTCGGCGTCGACTTGAAGCCGGGTGCCGTCGAACGCGCGGCGGCGCTGGGCGTCTTCGAGCGTGTCGAGCAGGCCGACGTCACGAAGCTGCCAGTGCCTGACGTAAGCATGGGCGTCGTCTTTTCAAACATGCTCGGCCAGCTGGACGAAGACGCGATCGCGGCGACGCTCCAGGAAGTCCACCGCGTGCTTCGGCCTGGCGGCGTGCTGCTGGTGTCCGCGATGGCCGAGGGCTTTGGCGACCGGCTCTTCTTCCATCCACAAGCGGATCAGGCTGAGGCTGCGAACGACCACGCGGCAGCAAGGCGTCTGCGTCGCCTGGACCGTGGGCGGCACGCGTTCGAGACGGCACGTTCGATCGACGACTGGCGTGATCGATTCGCCAGCGCCGGCCTGTCACACGTCGAGAGTCGCCCGCTGATCGGCGAGCCGGTGCTCCAGTTCTGGGACACAGGTCTTCGGCCGTTTTTTCCGCAGTTCAAAGCCGCCCGTGATTCGCTCTGCGATGCCAAGGCGTGGGACGTGGTCAAGCCGCTGTTGCTCGCCGGTCTCGACGCGCTGCTACGCCCGCTATTGGCGGAAGCCATCGATCCTGCCGGACCGGCCGGCATGCACGTTCACGTTGTCCGCAAGCCCGAGTGACCGATGTCCGCGATCGCCGCGATGTACCACTACGTCCGCCCGGCCCGGCCCACGCCGCCCGCTGGGATTCGGCCGCTGTCGCTCGATGCATTCGAGCAGCAGCTCGACTGGCTTCAGACGCACTATCGCCCACTCGAGCCCGACGCGTTCGCGGCCGAGGTTCGTGACGGCTGGCATGAGCCGCTGCCGCCGGCGCTGCTCACGTTCGACGATGGGACACGCGATCACCTCGACGTCGCGGCACCGGTACTCGATCGGCGTGGGCTACGCGGCGTCTTCTTCGTGCTCGCCGGACCGAGCCGCGACGGCACGATGCCCCTCACGCACGCGCTGCACTGGGCGCTCGGCGACGAAGACCGACTCTGGGATGCGCTGGTCTCCACCGTCGGCGAGACGGCTCTGGGCGACCCGGCCGAGGCTCGTCGCATCTACCACTACGAACCCGATCGCCGGGCACGCATCAAGTACGCGGTTAACTTCGCCCTGGACGAAGACCGTGCCCGAGCCGTCGTCGCCGCGTGCCTCGACTCCGCGGGTGTGAACGAACGCGATCTGGCCGAAGAGTGGTTTCTCAGCGAGGCCGATGTGAAGACGCTTCGTGACCGCGGCCACGTCGTCGGCGTGCACGGTGTGAGCCATCGCGGGCTGCCAATTCTCGGTGCCGAGGCGATGTCCCGCGAGATCGCCGACTGTGCAGACTGGCTGACCGACCTGCTCGACGAGCGGCCGACATGGTTTGCATGCCCCTTCGGGGGAAGTGGCGCAAGCGATGCCGACCGACAAGGGCTTCGCGATGCCGTCGACGCAATCGGCCTTCGGATCAGCGTCGGCACCGAGAAGCAGCCCATCCATGGTCGTCGCACCGACCTCCACGACCTGCCGCGTTTCGACGCGATTGACCTGCCGCCCATCGGCGAAGCGCTGTCGCTTCGGAGCGCCGCGTGACCGAGATCCGCTACGCAACGCCCGCCGATGCTGACGCGACGCTGGCGTTCATCGCCGAGAGCGGGTTCACGCCACGCGACCGAGCGACGTGGGACGTGCTGGCGATGGGAGCGGTGCTCGCGGTGCGTAGCGGTCGAATCGTCGGGGCGATTCCATTCGAGCCGCGTCAACTCGCCATCGACACCGACGGCCGCAGCGTCAGCGTCGTCCACCAGACGTGCGTCGCCGTCGCCGAGGCCGAACGCGGCACGGGGCTCGGCTCACGCATGCAACGCTTCCTCGCCGACGCTCCGCCGGCCGGCGTCGGATTCGCGACGGTCTTTCGTGAGGAACCGACGTCGCCCGCGTACCGGTGGTACGTCCGCTCGGGATTCGAGCCGGCCGCGTCGGTCGATGCGTTCCTGCTGGACGAGCCCGTTGCGGATCAGGGGACTGCATCACCGCGTTGGTTGGATGTGGGCGATCAGGCGTTCACCGACGCCGCGCGGCGATTGGACGCGATATCGACGCCGGGTCGCGTGGCCGATCGGCCGCTTGTCAACTGGCTCCGCGTTCATCCGTACCGAGGGCGGTACAGGTTTCGAGCTGCCGTGTCCGGAGACACGGTCGCACTCGTCGGCATCGGCAAGCTGCACAGCGATACCGAACGCCTCGAACTGCTCGCGTGGCACACGCCGACGCTGGAGTCGCTTTCGAGCCTCGTCCGGTCGATCGTCACCCATGCAGCCGAGCACGGGATTCGACCGGTCCGCTGGCCGCTTGCGACGAACGACCCGGCCGCTGGCGTCGCGCGATCGCTCGGCATGCGGGTGCACTGGCAGTTCGACCTGCTTGCACGACGCCTGGCGGATGAGGCACCTTCGCTCCCGGCTCCGAATGGCGTGCGCTACGCGGGCATCGATTACATCTGACGGTTGTCGGTCGACCCGCTCACGGCGAGGTCGGCTCTTTCACAAAGGCCCACCAGATGCTGCGGTCTCGCCGGGCGGTCGTCAGCACGCGCCACGGC
The DNA here is from genome assembly GCA_038746835.1 of Planctomycetota bacterium. Lineage (NCBI taxonomy): Bacteria > Pseudomonadati > Planctomycetota > Planctomycetota bacterium. Next base: position 10,943 of record JBCDKH010000077.1, read on the forward strand.
TCCGGCATCGTCGGCGGCGGGTCGGTCTCGGCGCGACGTTGCCGCTTCACGAAGACGTGCTGACTCGCCGGATCGAACGACGACGGCTCCGGTCGGACAATCCGGCCGCTGTAGATCAACAGGCCCGGCGGGACGAATGTCTCACCGTGCCAGACGTCGGCGTCGGGCGTCTGGGTGCGAATCACCTCGGCGATCGGCTTCAGGTCGGCCTTGGCCTCGCGGCTGTTGGCGTAGCCGGCGAGGAAGACGTTGGTCGCAAAAAGGAACAGAAACACCGTCGCCGTCACGACGCGGGCGGGAATCAGCCACTTGTGCCCGCCACCGAGTCGAAACCAGAGCAGCCAGCAGACCAGCCCGACGACGGCAAGTGAGATGCCGAGCCACACCGGAAGCCACGACGACGGGTCGTCGTACTCGTTCCGCGGCAGGACCATCGTCGCGACTGGCATGCCGACGGCGAAGGCGAGCAGCACCAGCCAGTTCAGGCCAAAGATGATGTGGCCGAGCTTCGGGTGCCGCACGACGTTCGCGGCGATCGTCCGAATCGCGACACCCGCAAGCAGTGCCGCGGGCGGGATGAGCGGCAGGAGGTAGCGGTCCTTGCGATCGCGAAACAGCGTCATCACCACGATCGGTACGACGACCATCAACGTTGCCCATAGCAGGCCGACGCGGTGCCGTCGGGCCGTCCGCATCAAACGCGGCAGCCGACGTCGCACGAGCAGCAGCCCCCCGACCAGCCCGAGCAGTGTGAAGATCGCCCACGGCCCCGTCAGCAGCGGGAAGATGAGGTAGGCCCACGGGTCGCTTGACGGGACCGTCTGGTCCGTCCGCGCCACTTCCTGCGTCCAGACGCTCCACGCACCGGGCTCTGCTCGGAGCACGTAGACGAACCACGGAACCGCGATCAGCAGGAACACCAAGAGGCTTCCAAACACCGCGACACTGACAGGTAGCTGCGACCCTGCGGGTCTCAGTCGGACTGCGGGCCGCAGCCCCGCAGCTACCTTCATGACGAGCCAAAGCACTGCGAGCGGTCCCAGGGTCATCAACAGACCGACGGGTCCCTTCGCGAGGAACGAGAACCCCAGCATCAGCCCGCACACCACGATGCCCCAGCGCCTGCCACGCAGCACCGCATGGGCCAACGCGACGTTCGCACCGACCACCGTCGTCGCCAGCACCACGTCCGTTGTCAGACGCGAGAACTGCTCGGCAAAGAAGAACGTCGATCCGCACACCGCCAACGCCAGCCAACCAGCCTCGCGATCGACGAGCACCCGGCCCAGCTCGAACGTCAGCACGAGCGTGAGCGCTCCAAGCAGCAACGCGACGCCGCGGATTTTCATCGCCGCCCATGCGAATGCGGCGTCGTCGATCGAGCCCGAGGCGAGCTGCCGGGCTTCGTCCGTCGACACGACCGCCATCGCCAGCCACGTCGTCAGCGGCGGTTTTCGGAGTCGCGGCTCGCCGGCCATCGTCGGGACGAGACGCCGCTCCCACGTGCCTTCGCGCTGCGACTCCAGCGCCGCCGCGACGACGAGTTGCTCGCTGCCCGTCGAAAACTCGACCCACCGCGTCGCGGGCCAGAGGGCAGCGCAGATCAGAAAGGCCAGAAGTACCGAGTAAAGAGTAAGGAGTAAAGAGTGCTGGAGAGGAGGCTTCTGCTGACTCATTACTCGATACTCCTTACTCGGTACTTCCTCCGCCGCCGATGTCGCGTCGGAAGTGCACGCCGTCGAAGTCGATTGCCTCTGCCGCGGCATAGGCCTTTTCGCGTGCAGCGGCCAGATCATCGCCGAGAGCCGTCACACCCAAAACGCGTCCGCCGGCGGTGACGAGGGCGTCGCGATTCTGCTTCGTTCAGGCGTGGAAGACGACCAGATCGTCCGAATCGAGCCCGCTCGTGCCGGTGATCTCCCGGCCGTTCTCGTAGCTGCCGGGATAGCCGCCGCTGGCAAGAACGACGCAGACGCTGGCCCGGTCGTCGAACGCAATGCCGCCCGATTCGACGAAGGCTGCCAACGTGCCTGTTGCCGTCGCATGCAGCGCTGAAAGCAGGTCGCCTTGCCAACGCATCATTAGCGGCTGCGTTTCGGGGTCGCCGAAGCGCACGTTGAACTCCAGCACACGTGGCCCGTCGGGCGTCAGCATCAGGCCGACGTACAGGCAGCCCCGATAGCGAATGCCGTCGCCGGCGAGCCGGTCAAGCGTCGGAATGATGACGTTCTGTTCGACCGCCGCGAGGTCGGCCGCCGAGAGCGTGGTCGACGGGCAGTACGCTCCCATGCCGCCCGTCATCGGGCCGGTGTTGCCCTCGCCGACGGGTTTGTGATCCTGGCAGGGCGGCAGGACGAAGATGTCGCCGTGGTCGACCAGAGCAAGCACGCTGCACTCGACGCCTTCGAGCTTGTCTTCCACGACGACGGTCTTGCCGGCATCGCCGAAGGCTTGAAGCCTCATCGCCTGCCGGACCGCTTCGATGGCCTCATCATTCGTGTCGCAGACGACCACGCCCTTGCCCTTCGCCAAACCCGCAGCCTTGACGACCATCGGGGCCTCGCGTCGCTTGACGAACCGGTCGGCCTCGGCGTGGCTGTGGAATGTGCGACTCTCGGCCGTCGGGACATTCGCGTCTCGCATCACCTCTTTGGCGAACGCCTTGTCGGCTTCGAGCCTGGCGGCCTGTTTGCCCGGGCCGAAGCAGGCGATGCCCGCCGTGACCAACGCGTCGGCGATGCCCGACGCCAGCGGGTCTTCCGGACCGACGGCGACGAAGTCGACCCCGTGCTCGCGGCAGAACGCAATCACCGCGTCCGCGTCACTCGGCGAGACGTCCCGGCATTCCACCATCGGCCCGACTCTGGCCATGCCGGGATTGCCCGGCAGGCAGAAGAGCTTCGTCAGCCGCGGCGATTGGGCGATCTTCCATGCCAGCGCGTGCTCCCGACCGCCCGAGCCGAGCAGGGCGACGGTGAGCGGAGCAGTAGACGCGTTGCTGTCGGAATCCGTAGCCAAGGGCCGCGAGTCTAGCGGCGTCGCGAGGCCTAGTGTGCCCTCCGCCATCGCGGGCTGTAGCGCAGCTTGGTTAGCGCGCCTGACTGGGGGTCAGGAGGTCGCAGGTTCGAATCCTGTCAGCCCGACTTCGCCTGGCCGCTCACTCGGGGCGGGCGAGGCCGACGAGTTCGACATCGAAGGTGAGGGTCGCGTTGGGCGGAATGACGCCGCCGGCACCGGCTTCGCCGTAGGCGAGATCCGGCGGAATGATGAGGACGCGCTTCTCGCCGACTTCCATGCCTGTCAGGCCGATCTCCCAACCCGGGATGACCATGCCGTCGCCAAGCCGCAGCGTGATCGGCACGGGAAACGCTTCGCGCTGGCCGCGTCGGACCTGACGGCTGGTGTCGAAGACGGTGCCGTCATCCAGCTTGCCGGTGTAGTGAACCATGACCACGTCGCCCGTCTGGGCTGTTCGTCCGTCGGGGGCGGCAGCGACGACGCGGTACTTGAGGCCACGCTCACCCTCGATCAGTTCGCCTGCCTCAGCGGCGGCGGGTTGAGTGGCGGGCTCGGCGGTGGTGTCGTCTTGCATCCCGGCGGCGTTGAAGATGAGGATCAGGGCCAGGGCAACGCCGAACGAAACGACGGCCAGGGCTCCGCGAAAACTGGTCATGCGCGGCAGCGGCTTCATGGTCGACAGTAGCAGCAGTAGCCGCACGTTCTCGCGTTGAGTCGCAGCGCTCAGTCGCGGTCCCGGTCGCGGCTGCACAGGTCGTCCGTCGCGAAACGGAACTCCTCCACCGGCTTGCCGCCGAGGACGTGCTCTTCAATGAGCCGCGTAATCACGTCGGCGTCGGCCTGCTCGTACCACGTGCCATCGGGATAGACGACGGCAATGGGGCCGCGATCGCAGAACTTGAGGCAGCTGCAACGTGTGACAAAGAGCGAGGCGTCCTGCTCCTCATCGAGGTTGACCTGAGCGGCAAGCCGTTTGAGTTGGCCCCACGCCATTTTTCCGAGCTCGGAATCACAGCAGGCCGGGCCATCGCAGAGGAAGACGTGGTGGGTGAGCTTGCCGACGCCGAACTTCGGCGCCAGCTCTCTCGGCGGCGTCCGCCGGACGGTCACTGCGTCGGAGTCGTCGGCCACGTGGCAGGTTAGCGGCGTGCAACGAGCGTCGGCCGAC
>JBCDKH010000078.1 GCA_038746835.1 Planctomycetota bacterium
ACGGAGCGTGGCACGTCACGCAGATTCCTCTCCAGCAAGCAACCGCCGTCGTCGTGGGCCGGATGGACGGTGCCCTTGCTCCCAACTGGATGGGCAACGAAGGACGTTCGGGTGAACTCTTCGAATTCGTCAGGCCGTTGCCCGACGTGGGCGAGCGACCGTCGGCCGCAATCGTGCCGCTTGAGCAATCGGCGAAGGTCGGATTCGAGAGCGACGTCCTCGCCGCCGGTCTTTCAAGGCCGGCCGGCGATGTGGCGTTCGTCCAACGTGTGGTCTTGGCCGAGGGTGAGCGCGACCTCCTCGCTGCAGATCGTGCTCAGATTTATGCCTCGCCGCGTGGTGAGCCCGGCGAGGACCCTGGACCGTGGACGGAGCTGGAGTTCGCTGCGCCGATCGGGCACGGCTCGCGGCTGTCGGTCGAGTGGTCGCTGGTCGATCTTGCCGAAGACCAGGCGACCGATCCCTTGGCCGTCGCCAAGGCTGCCGCGTCTGTGCTCGAGTAACCGGACTCGATACCGTTCGGTGTGGCTCGGCAGCAGAAGGTCGATCGCAACGCGTGGCTTCGTGCGGAACTGCTGCGATGGTTCGACACGGCCGCCCGTGACTTGCCGTGGCGTGGTCAGGGGCGAACGCCTTACCGCGTCCTCGTCAGCGAGTTCATGCTCCAGCAGACGCAGGTCGCGACGGTGATTCCGTACTTCGAGCGATTCGTCGCCTCGTTCCCGTCCGTCGACGCGCTCGCACGAGCCGACGAGGCCGATGTCTTGCGCCACTGGCAGGGCCTTGGCTACTACAGCCGAGCCAAACGACTTCAAGCCGCCGCCAAGGCGATCGTCGACGACCACGGCGGCAGAGTGCCGAGAGACGTGGCGACGCTGCTCACGCTGCCGGGCGTCGGGAGATACACGGCCGGTGCGATCGCGAGCATCGCTTACGGCGTCGCTGCACCGATCGTCGACGGCAACGTCAGCCGCGTGCTCGTCCGGCTCGATGCCGTGCGCGAAGACCCGACCGAGAAAGCCACGATCGACCGTCTCTGGCAGCGTGCCGACGAGCTTGTTCAGGGCGAACGTCCGGGCGACTTCAACTCGGCGATGATGGAGCTTGGTGCGACCGTGTGCGTGCCGCAGAATCCGAGATGTCTTGTCTGCCCGGTGGCCGAAATCTGTCGGGCCAATGAGCTTGGCCTCGCCGACGACATTCCGCCGCCGAAAAAGCAGAAGGCCGTCGCGGTCGAGCGACGCAAGGTCTATCGCGTGACGGATCGCTCGGGCCGTCTGCTCGTCGAGCAACGACCGGCCAAAGGACGCTGGGCCGGTCTGTGGCAGTTCCCGACTCGGTCGATCGATGACGCACCGCCGATCGACGCCGAATGGCAACCGCTCGGCCGGGTCTCCCATCGGCTGACGCACCGGCAATACGAGTTCGACTGCTACACGTCGGCCGTCGCGACGCCCGACACACCACCCGGCACGGTCTGGAAGTTGCCGGCCGAGCTGGACAAACTCGCGATGAGCAAGCCGCAGCTCACGATTCGTTCGATGCCAGTTCCGGCTGAAGCAGAGTCCAAAGTCGCTCGCACAAAGCGTCGAGCCCCTGCCGCGTCGCCCCGCTGATCGCGACGACCTCTTGATCGGGCAACGCCTGGCGAAGCTCATCGATCGGCCCGTCGCCGTCGGTCAGCAGGTCGATCTTGTTCGCGGCAACGAGCGTTGGCTTCTCGGCAAGCGTTGGGCTGAACCGTTCGAGCTCGCGCCGCACCGTCCGAAAGTCCGCCGCCGGATCCGCCGACTCGCCGCCGACGTCGACAACGTGCAGCACGACCCGGCATCGCTCGATGTGCTTCAAGAACGCGTGCCCGAGTCCGGCCCCGTCGCTGGCACCTTCGATCAACCCCGGAATGTCGGCAAAGACGATCCGCCGCTCGAAGTCGAGCTCGCTGATGCCGAGTTGTGGTTCGAGCGTCGTGAACGGATAGCTCGCCACCTTCGGACGGGCAGCGCTGAGCGCACCGAGCAGCGTCGACTTGCCAGCATTTGGCAGGCCCGCCAGCCCGACGTCGGCGATGAGGCGAAGCTGCAAACGCAGGTGACGACGGACGCCGGGCGTCCCGGGCGTGAATTGTCGCGGCGACTGGTTGGTGCTGCTCTTGAACCGGTGATTCCCCTGCCCGCCGCGACCGCCCTCAGCGATGATGACCTGCTGCCCGGCTTTGACGAGATCGGCAATGTGTAGGCCTTCGCCCTTGCCGAACTCGTCGGGCACGTCGAGCGACATCTCGTGACCCGCCGCGTCGTCCTCGTCGGGGATGACGAGGTCTGCCTGCTCGTGTTCGTCACGCAGGCCGAGGTCGAACACGCCGGTGCCGGGCGGGACAGATATGACGAGGTCGTCGCCACTCTTGCCGCTTCGTCGTTGCCCGCTGCCCGCCTTGCCGTCGGTCGCCTTCCAGTGATGCCGGCCGGCGAAGTCGAGGAGCGTGTTTTTCTCGGGATCAACGACGAAGATGACATCGCCACCACTGCCGCCGTCGCCGCCGTCGGGGCCGCCTTTGGGGACGTACTTTTCGCGACGGAAGCTGACGCACCCGCTGCCGCCGTCGCCGGCCTTGACCATGATTCGGGCTTCGTCGACGAACATCGTGGGGCGAGGGTAGTCTTATCCGCAGCATGGGCATCGCTCGCACCAGCCTGATCTTGCTGTCGCTGGGTTTGTGCGGTTGTACCGGCACACCCGAGTACGTCCCGCCGTACCGCCCTTTCGACGGCCGGGTCGGCTACAGCAGTGCGGCGCTCCAGCCGGATGTCCACGTCGTCAGCTACGCCGGCTGGTCCGGAATGGCCGACGGCCAAGTGATCGAGTTTGCAAGGCTCCGCGCAGCCGAAGTCGCACGCGCGAACGGTCGCACGCACTTCCGAATCGAAGAGATGAACCTCCGCGGCCGAACCGAGTCGAGTGTCAAACGCGACTGGATCACGATCGACCGCTGGCGACACGACGGCAGTCGCGATTTCTCCGACAGCCACTACGTGGTGACGGACGTGTCCGTCCGATCCGTGCCCCACGTCGCACTGACGGTCCGCCTGCTCAAAGACGCGGAAGACGGAGCTTTTCCAGTGACCGATTTTCTGGGCGAGCCCCCGAGCACTGTCCCGTCGACGCAGACGTCAGAGGCTGAGTAACCGGAACGCGAGACGAGGGCATTTGAGTTGCGGCAAAACGCACCAACAGCGAAGGTCTTGCCCTTCGGGGTTCGTTCTGTAGCGTGTCGTATCGCGCCGCCGCATTCGCGCCGGGCTGAGAGATCATGCACGCCCAAGGGGACGACAGATGAACCGACCGATCCACCGCCACACCGCGATCCTCGCGGTCGCTGTGTTGCCAGCGCTGCCCGCTATCGCCTCGAACCTCAACGGTCCAGACGCGACTGCATCGACCACTGTCATCGTCGACACCACCACCCCCGTGCCCGGTGGTGACGGCAGCTTCTCGATGTTCAACAGAGCATTGATCAACTCAGCGGGGCAAGTTGCGTTGCAAGTTCGGCTGAGTGGAACGAGCGGGCAGAGCTCGAGCCAGGTTGCAATCTATCGCTTCGACGGAGTCGTCGACCAGGTGACACAGATCGGCCGCTTGGGCGCTGACGCGCCCGACGGGAATGGGGTCATCTCAGGTTTCGACGCCTCCATACGCTTCAACGACGCGGGTCAGATTGCATTTGAAGCTGGCATCTCGGAAACCAGCGGAGGATTTTCGGACGACCGCAGCATCCTAATGAGCAACATGGAGTCCGCAGGGCTGGTGCAGGTCGCTCGCGAGGGCCAGGCCACGCCCGACGGGAACGGGACTTTCTTTGAGCCGATTTTCCCCGCCCTCAGCAACTCAGGTCAGACAGTGTTTTTGGCGGGTCTCGTAGGCGTCGCACCATCGGCGGACTTTGGTCTCTACGTGGGCGACGGGACGGTCGATGGCATCGTCGAACTCGCTCGTGGTGGACTGGCTGCGTCTGACGGAAACGGGACTCTAGCCACGCTTGAAGGCTATGCCGTCAACGACGCTGGCCATGCGGTCTTCCGTGGACTCCTCAGCGGAACAAGCGGCGGGTCTTCAGATGATGCTGGCTACTACCTCGTCGACTTTACCGGCAGCGGCCTTACACAGATCGCTCGCGAGGGCGATTCCACCCCGGATGGCGACGGAGCCCTCTCGACGATGTTTGGCACTTTCTCCATCAACGATGCTGGGCAAGTTGCATACGCGGCTGATCTCACCGGCACCAGCGGTGGGGACTCCGACGACCAAGCCATCTTCCGCGATGGGATGAGCGGCGGCGCCGTACAGATCGCTCGTAAGGGTCAGGCCGCCCCCGATGGGAACGGCAGCTTTCTGAGATTCTTGTTCCCAAAACTCAACAATGTGGGTCAGGTTGCGTTTGTTGCCGATCTCGCCGGCACCAGCGGCGGCGAGGCGGACGCACAAGGCATCTACGTCGGCGACGGGACAGAGGGCGGACTGACGAGGGTTGCCCGAACGCGCGACCAAGCGCCCACTAGCAACGGGTCGCTTCAAGGTAGATTTCTAGAGCTGCGTGTGCCAACTCTTAACAACAATGGCCAGGTTTTGTTTAATGCTAACATTGACCTTCTGAACGGCGGCAGCACCAACGATGCGCAGGGGATTTTCTTCTACGATGAGCTTCTCGGTCTCACGAGCGTGGCACGTACTGGCGATGCTCTCGACGGCAGCACGATCGTCTTTCTCGGTGCTTCGATCAACAGTTTCGAGTCAAACGGCCGCACAAGCCTGAACGACCTCGGCCAAGTCGTTTACCATTACGGCCTCGCCGATGGACGACGTGGCGTGGCGATCGCGACAATTGACTCGGCTATTGCGGGCGATGCGGACTTCGACGGCATCGTCGACCTCGCGGATTTCGGACTGCTGCGGGCTGGCTTTGGAAGCACCGGCGATCTCACGCGGCTCGACGGCGACTTCAACAAGGACGGCGTGGTCGACCTGGCCGACTTTGGGTTGTTGCGGGCGAACTTCGGGGCCGCAGTCACGTCGGCTGACCTTGCGATGGTCGATGCGTGGGCGGCGACCGTGCCAGAGCCGACCCGGGCACTGGCCGGGTTTGCGGCGCTGACGCTTGTCGCACTGCGTCGTCGGACCGGCTGAGCTGATGTGGGTCGACCATCAGGTCGAGCCGTTGCTCTCGGCATCCGTGAGGCGGACGACGAAGACCTTGCGGACGGCCGGAAGGCAGCGGGTGTCGTCGCAGGCTTGATAGCTCAGGTACAGCTCCAACTCGCCGCCGGTCTCCATGGGGCGGACGAGGTGGGCGGATAGGCGGACACTGCCGCGATAAATGCCAGCGTCATCGGATGGATAATCGACGTGGGCCATGGCGTCGCTGTCGGTGGCGGCCAGTTCGAGCTTGTGCTCGTCGCCTTTGTGTCGTGGGCTGTAGAGGTGAAAGCCTTCGGCGATGGTCAAGACGACGTCGATCTGCTGGGCGTCGATCCACTCGCCGGCGAGCTGCACGACCTGACCAGCCTCGGCTGGTGGCGACTGCGGAGCGTCGACGGCGGGCCCTGGTTCGACCGTGAAGTCGCCGTGCGGCACGAGCATTGACGCGGCCATTGCCAGCACCGACGCGTGGCCGGGCTGTTCGACGATCGGCCCGGCGAAGGTTTCGACGAGCTTGCGTGCGTCGTCCGTTCGGCCGAGTCGCAGCAGCGTGATCGCGACCATGCCGTTGCCCGACGGCAGCGGCGTGTCGCCCGCGGTCAGGCGCCGGACGCCGCCCATCAGGCGATGGTCCGGATCGTCGTCGGCCGTCGCGGCGTAGGCGTCGCCCTCCTTGAATTGCTTGTTCAACACGGCCAGCAGACCTTCGGCCTCGTCGCGGCGATTGAGCGTGACCAATGCGCTGGCGAGATGTGCATAGTCCTCCAAGACGCCCGCCGCCTGACCGGCGGTGCCATCGCGACTGGACCGGATCAGCCGGCCGTCGACGATGTGATTCGCTAGCAGCCAGTCGACGGCTTTGTTGGCCGCGTCGACGTAGCGCGGCTCGTCGAGCAGCTTGCCGCACGCTGCCAACGCCTCGGCCATCAGGCCGTTCCAGCTGGTGACGATTTTCGTGTCGAGCAGCGGTTGCTGTCGCTGCTTTCGGATGGCAAGCAGCCGCTGTCGAAGTGGCTCGACTTCGTTTTCGCGGTCTGGTTCGGCGAGGAACAGGACGTTCGTGTCCGGCGTGTGCGGATTCGGGCCGTGCGGGTCGGCGAAGTTGAATCCGCGGTCGAGGCCGTACACCTGCAGGAAAGCGTCGGCCTCGTCGCCGAGTACTGCGCGGACCTCGCCGGGCGTCCACAGGTAGTTCTTGCCCTCGCTGCCGTCGACCTCGGCGTCGAAGGCGGTGAAGAACGCCCCGGCGTCGCTGGTCATCTCACGCAGGACGAAATCGCAGCAACGCCTGGCGACCTCGGCGAAGCGTGGCTCGCCAAAACGCCCCGCCGCGTCGGCGTAAAGCGGGGCGAGCATCGCCTGGTCGTAGAGCATGATCTCGAAGTGCGGCACGAGCCACTTTGCATCGGTGCTGTAGCGATGGAAACCACCGCCGAGGTGATCGCGGATGCCGCCATTGGCCATCGCGCTGAGCGTGTGCTGGAGGGCCTTCTCGTGTCCACCGGCTTCGAGGAGGAACGCGAGTAACGTCTGCCGCGGGAACTTGGGCGCGCGACCGAATCCGCCAAGGCTCGGGTCGTAGTCCGCAGCGGCGTCTCGGGCGAGCCTGGCGACGAGCGATGCGTCGAACGTCGTCCTCTCTTCCGGCGGACGGGGCTTAGCGAGGCGCGTCAGCACATCCGCTACGCCGTCGATCGACTCGAGCAGCTCGTCGCGCCGGTTCTGCCAGGCGTCGGTCAGCGTCTCCATGATTCGCCCGAAGCCGGGCCGACCCTGCATGTCGTGCGGCGGGAAGTACGTGCCAGCGAAAAAGGGCTTGCCGTCGGGTGTGAGGAAGACGCTCATCGGCCAGCCGCCCTGCCCGCTGAGGACTTGCGTCGCGGTCATGCAGTGCTCGTCGACGTCGGGCCGTTCCTCACGATCGACTTTGACGCAGACGAAGCCGTCGTTCATCTGCCGGGCGAGCGTTTCGTTCTCGAAGACTTCGCGCTCCATCACGTGGCACCAGTAGCACGTGGAATAGCCGACGCTGAGGAAGACCGGCACGTCGCGTCGCTGGGCCTCCGCGAAGGCGTCAGCCGACCACGGCCGCCAGTCGACGGGGTTGTCCTTGTGCTGAAGCAGGTATGGCGACGTCTCGCTCGCGAGCGCGTTGGGCATGAGCGAGGTTACGGATCGACCCGTCGCAGGTCGGCCCAAACCGGAAGGTGGTCGCTTCCGACGTGCGAGCCAACGCCCGCGTCGACCGCGACGAGGCCGGGCGTGGTGAAGATGTGATCGATCCGCACGCCGAGCCGGAGGCCCAGAATGTGTCGGGTCCAGGCGTGCCGCGGATGTTTGGCGGGCCAGGTGAGCCCGAGGCCGAAGCGCGACGCGTCGTGGGCTTCGGTCAGACCGGCACTGCGGAGCGACGAGATCTGCGGCGTCCAGCGGCTGGCGTTGAAGTCGCCGAGGAAGATCGCCTCGCTCTCGAGTTCCGGCAGGCTGTCGACCAGCTCGCTCGTCTGGCGAAGGTTCCGCTGGACGGTCCAAATGTCGCCTGGCGAGCGATGATGCACGGCCGAGACGACGAGCGGTGCACCGTCGAAGAACGTGCTGACATTCAGCCGGCCGTCGTCGCTGGCGGCATGGAAAATGGGCTGCTTGGCAAGGACCGCATGGTCCGCGCGGAAAACGCCTCGCGGTAGCACAAAGTGCGGGTAGGTATCGGCCAGTCGATCGATGAGCGAACTGTGAACTCGGCTGAACTCGCTGAAGGCGATGACGTCTGGGTCAACTTCGCGGATGTACGACTCGATCGCGTCGAGATCGGTGTTGAAGAAGTAGAGGTTGATCGCGGCAACGCGGAGCGTCGGGCCTTCGACGTTCGGTCTCGACCAGGCCGGCAGCACGCGGAGCAGCTCGACCGACCCGAGCGACCCGGCGAGGAGGAGCGCGGCAATCACCAGTCGACGCCGCCACGTCAGCAGTGCGACCGTGACGAGCGCGAGCGACGCGAACAGCAGGTGCGTCTGAAACACCCGCACCCCAAAGATCGCCGCGTTGACCAGCACGCGGCCCTGCGACTCGGCCGTCGCGTCGACGGGAATCAGCCATGCCAGGATCACCGCGATTGCGATGCCGAGCACCGCGATCCACGTCGGCACGGCGATGATCCAGCGGACGACGTGGACCACCCGACGCCACAACGGTCGCGACGTGACGGCCGGCGGGTCGGGTTGCTCGGTGGAGGGTGAGGCGTCGTCGGACGTCATCAGTTGACCGTCGGATCGGTCGGAATGAGGCGCGGATCGATCAGGCGGATCAGGTTTGCCCGCGTGCGGAGCCGGACCCACTGTCGAATGCCCGGCGCAAGGGTCGCCGCGGGTTCGATGCCTTCGTCGCCCAGCATGCCGATGAGGCCGATCGCGCCGTTGGGCAGGGCCGAGTCGGGTGGCGGCGTCGGGTGGCGGCTGTCGCCGCCGGCGTAGACGTCGATGTCGGACGCCTCGAGCAACTGCCACGAGCCCTCGGCGATTTCGCTCTCGAGCTGACCGGCCGACCAGCCCGCGTAGCCCGCGACGAACTTCACGGCCGTGTCGGCTAGATCGCGACCGTCCGAGTCGTGGCCGAGGTGTTTCATAAGGGCTTCGAGCGCCTCGCGACGCGAGCAGAAGTAGACGTTGCCGACGACCTGCTCTGCGGCCGATGCAGCGGTCTCCTCGTCCTCGTCGTCATCCTCGGAAGAACCGAGCTCCGCCTCAGCTTCGGCGAGGCTCCGCAGGTTGTGAACGGCCACGAGTGGTCCGGTGCATGGCCCGCCATGGAACAGCGGCAGGTGGACGCCGCGTGCCGCCTCGACCTCTTCGCTGCAGGCCTCTTCGAGCGTCACGCCCAGCGGTCGATTGACGACAATGCCGAGAGCGCCGTTCAGATCGTGGCGGACGATCAGAATGATCGCTCGGGCGAAGTTCGGGTCAGCCAACGTCGCGCTTGCCAGCAGGAACTTCCCGCGCAGCGATGGCAGCGTCGGCGGCTGGGCGTTGTCGTCGGAAGACGGCATGTCACGCGAAGATTACGCCACGCCTGTCAGATCGAGAAGGTCTTTGGCGACACGCATCGCTGCGTCGCGCTTGGCGACCTTCTCCGCAGCGTCACGCATCGATGCGCGTCGCTCTGACTGGTACAGAAGCCCCTTGAGCACCGGCTGCAGCGCATCGGCGTTGGCAGCGGCGTCCTTGCGGTCGTCGACGATCACAGCGGCACCGGCGTCCGCGAGCACCTTGGCGTTGGCGGCCTGGTGCATGTCCTTGTGGAACGGATACGGCATGAAGACCGTCGGCACCGCCATCGCGGCGACCTCGGCACACGTGCCCGCGCCGGACCGACTCACCGCCAGGTCGGCCGCCGACCAGACGTCGTGCATGTCGGGCGTGAAGTCGAGCACCTTGGCCCGGCCGTTCATGGTCGTCGTCCGCCACGCCTCGCGGACGGTCTCGGCATGATCGCGGCCGGCAAGGTGGAGCACCTGCCACCCCTGGAACGGCCCGCCGCCGGTGGTCGATCGTCGGGCCGTCTCGACGATGGCTTCGTTGATCGTCTTGGCGCCCTGGCTCGCACCGGTGACGAGCAACGTGTTGAGACGCGGGTCGAGATCGAAGCGTCGGCACGCGGCATCGCGATCGCCCCGCTGCTCCATGCCCGGCCGGAGTGGCACGCCGGTCGTGAGGCATTTGTCGCGATGCTCTTGCGGGACGTGCTCGCTGGCGGCGTCGTGGCCGAGGTAGATTCGCCGGCAATACGGCATCAGGTAGACGTTGGCCTTGCCGGGAACGACGTCGGGGTTGAGGATGCCGGTGGGCAGCTTTCGTCGTCCGGCAAGCTTGACCGCCACGCCCGCCGCGTAGCCGCCGAGGCCAAGGACAGCGACGGGTTGATGCTCGTCAATGAGCTTCTTAACGAGGTCGTTCGTCGCGCGCCACGCCTGCCAGAAGCGAAGCAATCCCCCGACGCTGCGTGTGGGCGGGACGATCGGCTGTTGGACAAATGCCTCGCCGGTGGGTTCGAGGAGGACGCGATCGATCTCGCGTTCGGTGCACAGGAACAGCGGCCGGACGCTCGGGTCAAGCTCACGCATCGCCGTCGAGACGGCCAGTCCGGGATAAAGGTGTCCTCCGCTGCCGCCGCCGGCGAACAGGACGCAGCGCTGTCCGGTTTCGGATTGTCCAGACGACGGCTCCTGCACAACATGCAGCGAATCAGGCCCGGACGTCTGCGTCAATCCTCGTCTTCGTCCGCTGCACTATCGGCCCTGGCGTGATTGCCGCGCAGCAAGCGCTCCCAGTCCCCGTCACGGGCTTCCACGGGGCCTCTGCCGACGGCGTAGACGAGCCCGAGCATGAAGCCGGTGCAGACCAAGCCAGTTCCGCCAGCACTCACCAGCGGGAGCGCAATGCCCTTCGTCGGCAGGCTGGCGGTTGCGACGGCGATGTTGATCGTCGCCTGGAGACCCAACGCGGCCACCACGCCGAAAGCCAGCAGCCGGCAGAACGGATCGGGGCAGCGTCTGGAGACGCACCAACCGGCCGTGATGACGATGAGATACGACCCCGCGACCAGCAATGCGCCGAACAGGCCCAGCTCTTCACAGACGACCGCGAAGATGAAGTCGGTCGTGTCTTCGGGCAGGTAGCCCAGTTTCTGCACGCCGTTGCCCAGACCGCGGCCGGTCCATCCGCCGCCGGCGAAGCTGTAGAGGCTCTGGATGACGTGATAGCCGTCGCTCTCCGGGTTGGCCCACGGGTCGAGAAATGCGGAGATGCGTCGCATGCGGTACGGCTCGCTCCAGACGAACCAGAACGCTGCCCCTGCCGCCGGAAGCACCGCCGCCGCGAGCCAGCGGAGTTTGACGGGACCAGCAAGGAACATCACGCCCGCCGTCGCCGCGATCAGCGCGGCCGAGCCGAAGTCGTGGATGACGACCAGCAGGCACATCACGCCGACAAACGCGGAGAGTGTTAAAAAGCCGCGACCCAGCTCGAACGGTCCGGGACGACTCAATCGCCACGCGACCAGGAGCACCACGCCCCACTTGACCAGTTCGCTCGGCTGCACGTTCAACGGGCCGAGTCGGAGCCATCGGCGGGCACCGTTGACCTCGGCCCCGACACCCGGAATCAGCACGAGCACAGCCAGGATCACAGCGATGCCGGCGAACCAGACAGCCGGCGAACCCGAAGCCGTCGACCGGGCGAGTTTGCCGACGTCGAGCCGGCTGGCGGTAACGAAGGCGAGCATGGCCAGGGCGACGTAGAGCGCGTGCTTGACGCCTCGCCCACTCCAGTCCAAGAGCGCCGGCCCCGCCTGCGGTTCGGCGATGAACGCCGCCGATTGCACCATCAACAGGCCCAGCGCCAGCAGCACCAGCACGGCCAACGCCAGCAGGTCGCGATCTCGCAGGCCGTAAACAGAGTCGGGCACCTCCACCGATTATCGGTCGTTCGCAGCGACTCGCGTGAGTTCCCCTCCGTCATCCCGAGCTCAGTCGAGGGACCTCGCCCGGTTCTGCAGGTTCGCGCAGACGAGGTCCTTCGACTCGCGGCACTCGCTCAGGATGACGGGTTGGGCATCGACGCGTCACCGCAGCTTGATCGTTGCCAGCGATGCGATCGCCAGCATCGCTCCCACCAACCAGAACCGCACGACGGTCTGCGTCTCCGTCCACCCCTTCTTCTGGAAGTGGTGGTGCAGCGGCGACATGAGGAAGATGCGTCGCCCCTCGCCGAAACGCTTGCGCGTGTACTTGAACCATCCGACCTGCAACATCACGCTGATCGCCTCGGCCACGAAGATGCCGCCGGCGATGACGAGAAGGAGCTCTTGGCGAATCGAGACCGCCACGAACGCGAGAATGCCGCCGAGCGCAAGGCTGCCGGTGTCGCCCATGAAGACGCGGGCCGGGTTGCAGTTGAACCAGAGAAAGCCCAGTGCCGATCCGACCGTCGCGCCGCAGACCACGGCGAGCGGCGCGACCTGCGGCAGATGATGGAAGAGCAGAAAGTCGCTCAGCCGGGCGTCGCCGATGATGAGCGACAGGACGAGCAGGACCAGAGCGACCATCACGACGCATCCAGCCGCCAGGCCGTCCAGGCCGTCGGTGAGGTTGACGGCGTTGCTGCTGCCGACGATGACGACGACGGTCAGCGGTACGAACACCCAGGCCGACAGCGGGATCGCCACGTTCTTGAAGAACGGCACGTAGAGCTGCGATGCCGCATCCAGCTGCCCGGCGTAACGCCAGAGGAACATCGCCAACACGGCTGCGAGGCCGATCTGGAGCAGCAGCTTCTCGCGCGACAGCAGACCTTGTCGACCCGTCTGGCGTCGCGCGGCGTTGAGCTTGAGCCAGTCGTCGACCGCCCCGACCCCGCCGAGCCAGAGCAGGCAGACGACAGCCATCTGCACGTAGAAGTTGGCGATGTCGGCGACCAGAACAGTCGCTGCGACGATCGCCCCGACGACAAGCAACCCGCCCATCGTCGGCGTGTTCTTCTTGTTCTTGGAGGCTTCGTTGAGCTGCTCGTCGTCGAAGTCGGCCGCGTCACCGATCTTGCGACGCAGAAGCCAGCGGATCATCCGATTGCCCGACAGCGTGACGATGCCGAAGGCGACGAGCGCCGCCAGCAAGGCCGCGAACTCGGGGAACGTGACGACGCGCAAGAACTCCAGCGGCCCGCCTCGAAGGTCGTCGCGGAACGCGATGAAGAGCTGATAGAGCAAAGTCGTTCGTCTCCCGCTATGCCGCGGCCGAGAGGGGTTGGTCGCTTGCCAGTCGCTCGGCGATCGTTTCGAGTCTCATGCCGCGACTGGCCTTGAGCAGAACGAGATCATCCGGCTGGACGATCGACTCCACAGGCACGTCGGCGGCGGTGGCGAAGCGGGCTTCCGCGTCGGCCTCTTCGGCGAAAATCGGGCCGACGGTGACGACGACATCGGCGACGGTTTGGGCGTGGCGGAGCGCGTCGCGGTGCTTGTCCGGACCGGCCGGGCCGAGCTCGAGCATGTCGCCGAGGATCGCGACACGCCGGCCCTTCGTCGGCAGGTCGGCCAGCAGGTCCAAGGCAGCGCGGACGCTCTCGGGGTTCGCGTTGTAGCTGTCGTCCAGCAAAACGACGCCCGACGGCAACGGACGGACGTTCAGCCGCATCGGCGGGACGTCGGCGGACGCCAGACCTGCGGCGATGTCGTCGCCGCTCAGCCCGAACTGTCGGCCGACGGCGATGGCGGCAAGTGCGTTGGACGCCGCGTGTCGCCCGAGGTGCGGCACGTTCCAGCGTCGCCCGCCGGAGCGGAAGCTGGTCCCGTCGAAGCCGACTTCGACGTTGTCGAGCTTCACGTCGGACTCGCCGTTGCCGAACGTTGTCAGTCGGCCGCCGCGTCGCCTTGCCGATTGAACGAACGCCTCATCGCCGGCGTGGACGATCGCTGCCGGACACGCGTCGGCTTCCGCATCTCCGAGAATTGCCAGGTTTTCGCGACGTACGCCGTCCAGGTCGCCGAGGCCTTCGAGGTGCTCGTGGCCGATGCTGGTGACGACGGCGATGTCGGGTCGGGCGATGTCGGTGAGGTTTGCAATCTCGCCCGGGTGGTTCGTGCCGACTTCGACCACGACGTAATCGTCGTTCGTGTCGGCGGCGAGGAGCGTCAGCGGCACGCCGACGTCGTTGTTGAAGCTCCGCGGGCTGGCCGAGCCGCGGAGCGTGGTGCGGAGCACGCTGTGGATCAGCAGCTTGGTGCTCGTCTTGCCGTTGCTGCCGGCGACCGCGACGACCTTGCCGCGGAGTGTTCTTCGATGCCAGCGGGCGATGTCGGCCAGGGCTTTGCGCGTGTCGCGAACGACCAGGACTGGCTCGTCGCTCGACGTGTCTGTCGGCAGGCGTTCGACAACGGCACTCAACGCGCCGGCGTCGAAAGCCTGCCTGACGAATTCGTGACCGTCAAACCGCTCACCGCGGAGCGCGAGGTAGACGTCTCCCGGACGCACCTCGCGGCTGTCGGTCGTAAGACGTGACACCATCGCGTCACGCCCCGGCCTCGCAGTGCCGATGACGTTGGCGAGATCGTCGAGCGAGATCGGCGTCACGACGCCTCCGCCATGGTGCGCTCCGCCAGCACGCGGCGACACTCAATGCGGTCGTCGAACGTGTGCTTGGTCGTTCCGATGATCTGGTAATCCTCGTGCCCCTTGCCGGCGACGAGGACGCAATCGCCCGGCTGGGCCGACTCGATCGCGGCACGGATGGACTGCCGGCGATCGATGTCGACGTGGGCACGTTTCGTCAGGCCTGCCTTGATGTCGCGGATGATGGTGGCCGGGTCTTCGGTGCGCGGGTTGTCGCTTGTGACGAACAGATCATCGGCCAAGCGTTCAGCGACGCGCGCCATGCGCGGTCGCTTGGTGCGGTCACGATCGCCGCCGCAGCCGAAGACGACCTTGAGCCGGCCCTTCGTGATCGGCCGAAGCGCGAGGAGCACGTTTTCGAGCGCGTCGTCGGTGTGGGCGTAGTCGACCAGCACCGCGACCGGCCCGCCGTCGTGGACGGGCTCGAGTCGACCCGGAGCGGCCGGTGCGTCGGCGAGGGCTTCGGCGAGCGTCTCCGCCGACAGGCCGAAGGTCTCGCTTGCGAGGGCCATCGCGGCCAGGGCGTTTTCGACGTTGTGTCGCCCGACGAGCTTGGTCGACGCCTGCACCGTTCCGGCT
>JBCDKH010000079.1 GCA_038746835.1 Planctomycetota bacterium
GTGACGGGCGTGATCGCACTGCTCCTGGGCGGCGGGACGTTGCCGTTGGCTTACCGCTTGGCGAATCCGCCGACGGGATGGGTGAAGTTTGCCGATGCCGACATCGCGACCCTGCAGGCCGACGGCCCGGTCGTGGTCAAGTTCACCGCCGACTGGTGTGCGAACTGTCAGACGATCGAACAACTCGTCTTCGGCACGCAGGACCAAATGGACGCACTGGGCGAGCAAGGCGTCGCGCTCGTCAAGGCCGACCTGACCAAACGCGACGCCCCCGGCTGGCCGTTGCTGGCGGAGCTGAACCCGGCCCGGGCGATTCCGTTCACGGCGGTCTACCTGCCCGGTGAATCATCGCCGCGGAAACTCACCGGTATCTATGACGCCGGCGAGCTGAACGAGAACCTCGGGCTGAACCGCGAAGAGGCGAAGTAGCGAAGGGCCGCGAAGGAAGAGTTGCAATGGGTTTTGGCAAACAGTCTTCGTGATCACTGCGCGGCCCTTCGCCTCTTGGCGTCTTCGCGGTTCAGGAATCGGGTTACGCTCACCCAGTGCACTGGCGATTCGACGAGGTGGCCGACGCCGTGAGCGAGGTGCTCCAGGATGCGGAGGCCAACCTCAAGCTGGAGCAGGCCGTCTACGGGCTGGATGCGATGAAGGAAGTCCCGCTGCAGGCGCTGCTTGCTGACGGTCTCGACTGGCACTACGGCGTCGCACGGGAGCAGTACTACCCGAGTGACTTCGGCAAGAGGAGCGGCCGGCGGCGCTGTGACCTCGTTCTGACGCCTTCCGGCCGAGAGCTGTGGGTCGTGGAAGACACCGACCTGTTCACGCCCGCCGATGTGTGCCCGGCGAATGAGGCGTTGTGGCTGGAGGTGAAGGTCGCGCACCAGTTCGCCGAGGGCGGGCGACGTCACGCCGGCTACGGGCAGCAGTGGCGGAACAAGACGGTCGACGACCTCCGGAAGATGGAGGCGGAGCCGATGATCCACGAGGCGGGCTTGCTGCTGATCGCCTTCACCGGTGACGAGGCGATCATCGACGCCGATCTGGAGCAGTTCGAGGACGTCCTGGCTCGCAAGGAGGTACTGGCCGGTTTTCGGCAAGTGCGTGGCTTCGACATTGTCGAGCGCAACGGCCACACACGCTGCACCGTCGCGCTCTGGCCGACGGTTCTGAAGTCGACCGACTCATGAGGCCCGACTGGCACAGACGTTGCAGCCTCACCGGGGAACCACCGCAGACAACCCATGCATAACACCACCGCTCCGATCGCCCTCCTCCGCCGTCGTCTCTACGCAGGCAGCACGGCCGCCCTTGTAGCCGTCGCCGGCGTCACGCTTGCCGGCTGCGATGCGGCCGACACGTCTACGTCCGGCGAGACAACGACCAGCGAGGGTGCCACCGAAGCGGCCGAGGGCGTCTTCGCCGGCGTCAGTGTCTCCGACATCAAGTCGGGCATCAACGACATCGTGTCCGGCGACGGCTCCGCCACCGAGAAGCTCACGCAGCTGCTCGACAATGGGCAGGAGCGATTCGCCTCCTTCAAAGCAAACGCTGAAGAGACCGGCGACTCCGCCATGTCGGACCTGTTCGGCAACCTGACCGAGAAGTTCGACTCGCTCAAGGGGTCGGTCAGCGGCGGAAACGTCGCCGAGGCCGCGAAGCAGTTCGCCGGCCTGCAGGATCTGGACATTGCTAGCGCCGCCATGCCCTACATCGAGCCGTACATGGAAGGCATCAAGAGCCTCATTGACCAGGCCGGAGCAAGCGGTCTCGGCGACGCAGCGACCGGTGCTCTGAATGCCCTTGGCGGAGGCGGCTCCGACAGCGAGTGATCGCGGCTAGACGGATCGCCAGGCCGCGACGTCGGCTACACAATTCTCTCTCTCCCAGTTCGACGGGCCGGCACATGGTGTGCCGGCCCGTCGGCGCTTTCACGAGCGCGGAGACAAGGAACGCGGCACTGCCAAACGCTTACTCTGCGGGGAGACGCAAGGCCTCATGCGTGGTCGCTTCGATCTTCGGTCGCAACACCTCGGCCATCTTCGCGAGCAGCCACGGCAGCTGGACCACCACGGCCACATGATCGCCGTGGACCGTCGCCTTGCCATCGACAGTCTGTCCCATCGCCGCGACGCGAAAGGTCATCTCGTCGCCGGTCCATGTTTGCTCGATCTGACCCAAGCCATCGGCCACCCCGGCGACTTTGCCGAAGCCGCGCTCTAGCCGACGCTTTGCTTCGTCTCGGCCGAGCTGGTGAGGCACTTTGAGATCGACGGTCTTGGGTTCCACTTGGCCTCCGGAGTCAGTAGCGATAGACCGCAGCAACGCCCGTGTCGGTCGGGTGCATGTCGCTGGGAACCACGCGGACTTTCCCGCCGGCACGCATAACCAGCTCGCACAGATCGTCCAGCACGTCGTCGACGTCGGCACCGCTCTCCTTGGCCCGTTTCACAGCACCGGTGTCCGGGTCGAGTCGGCCGCCGATGCTCTTGCCGGCGTCGACGATGAGCGACAGCACACGACCTTCCCGCGCTGCCTTCGCGACAGCGTCGACGTCGTCGCTTCCACCGGCGCGGGCTTTGGCGTTGCCGAACTGCTCGGTCAGTTCGTGGACTTCCTTCTCAAAGTCCGGCCGAAAGACGGCTTCCATCTCCTGCTCGAGACGCTCGCGATCCACCTCGACCGCATCGGGATTAATGCGGATGCCCTTCTTCGTATTGCGCGGGTGGTGGCTGACCTTGAAAAAGATGTCGTGATAGTCGACGTCACCCGCGAAGTAGAGCGGCAGGTCGCCGCCGCGGCAGTGGAAGTCGTAGACCGCGCGATCCACGGCTCGCAGATAGCGCTCGATGTCTTTGTTCCGGTCGTCCTTGTTGTCGTGATGGCCGTGGAACATGCCGCTGTACGACAGGCCTCCGTACGAGTTGACGTTGAGCTCACCCTCGACCTGGCCGCCGAGTGCTTCGACGATGGTCGTCGGCACTTCGTCATCCAGGACGGTTTCATCAAGCCCTTCCAGCCCGCCCTCGAAGAGGCGAACGCTCTTCTGCGTCACCGCCAGCAGGTGGTACCGGCCGGCTTGCTGGAGCACGCGGATGATCGGCTTGACGTGGAAACTGTCGGCAACCGCGACACGCTCCGGCAGCTTCTGCGTCACGCGGTAAATGCGGGTCGACTCTCGGTTGCTGAACAGTGCCATCCCGCCGATCTGATGCTGCCAGAATGGCTCGTCGTCGGCGATCGTTTCGAGCGACTCGATGCGCCCGTGGACTTCGTCGCGGCCGTCGACGACTTCAACCGACTCGCGCGCCTTCTTTAGCAGGGCCTTGTAACGAATCGAGTTCTCTCGAGTGTCCGGTCCCTTGCGATGCGTCGGCATGTAGAGCGAAAGGCACGGGCCGGTGCCTTCTGCGGTCGTCATGAGCTCTTTGAGCTGGTCGTCGTCGAGTTGGAGCTGCAGATCCGTCGGTCTAAGAGAAGTCACAGACATCGTTCGCCCAAGATATGCGTTGCCGACCGATCGTCGGAAGGGACAAAGGGCCTTGGCTCACAGCGCGCGAACGAGCCGCGACCACTCCGGCCGCGGCTCGCTCGTGCGGGTTGGTTTTTGACCGTCAAGCGGCCTTGCGGGCACGACGGGCCGCGATCTCGGCCCGCTTTTCCTTGGCGACGCGGTTGCGGCGATTCCGGCCGACCGTCTGCTGGATGGCCGTCGCCTTCTTGCCGCGATTGTCGGCGGCGACCTGTGTCGCATCACCGGCGTCGACGGCGACGAGGTCCGCACCGATCTCCTCGCCAAGGCCTGGGGCACGCTTGAAGATGCCGCCGCAGCACATGACTTGCAGTTCGGGGTTGGTCCCGTGGTCGCGAAGCTTGTCGATCAACTGCCGAGCCGCAGGCATCTCGCTCGGCAGCGTGGCAAAGAGGATGATCAAGTCCGCACGCCACAGTCCGGCGAGGTGGTTCGCCTCATCTGCCGGGATGCCACCGCCGAGGAACTTGACCTCGTAGCCATCGCTCTCGAAGAGGTCGGCCGTGATCTGTCCGCCGAGCTCTTCGCCCTGGGCGTCACCGCAGATGACCATGACGCGACGGTCGTTGCTCTCTGCGATCGGCAGCTGACCGGTGAGGCGGTCGACGACGGCACGGTTGAGACGCGTCGCCATGTGCTCGGCAGCGAGGCTGATCTTGGCTTCCTTGTACAGCTCGCGAATCGACTCCATCGCGGGCCAGCACAGCTCCAGGAGGATGCGCTTCGGATCGACGCCGCACTCGCTGGCCTTGTCGACGAGTTCGCGGCACGCCGGCCGATCGCCTGCGAGGAGTGCTTCGGCGTAGTGCTGAAACAGCGGCGTGTCGGACAGCTTGCCGATGTCGGCGGTGGGCTTCTGTTCGTTGATCTCTTCGTTCGTGTCGGCGTCGTAGTCGGCGATGCGAAGGTGCGGGCGGTTGCCGCGTTTCTGGTTCTTGAGGGTCACTGGGGTCCTTCCGTTGCTTGGGTGTTGCGTCCGTTGCTTGCCGCCACAGAGACACAGCTGCTGCCGGCGACATTGGGTTCATCGCCGGACAGGCTTTGATCGCAACACGCCAAAACAGGTTCCGCTCGCGTCCGGTACGTGCTTGCACGGCCGTCACTTATCGGCCACGGGCTCTGGGCGGTGGCGCTATAACCGGTGGCATGCCGCGCGTCATCGTGGCCAAGCTCGGAACCGCCCTTGTTACCGGCCCTGCCGGTGGCATCGATGTCGACGTGCTCGACTCTGTAGCGCGTCAGACGGCCGAACTTTTTTCTCAGAATCGTCGCGTTGCCATCGTCAGCAGTGGTGCGGTCGGGGCCGGCGTGAAGGCGCTTGGCATGTCAGGTCGCCCTCGTGATCTACCGCGACTCCAGGCGGCTGCTGCCGCGGGGCAGCCGCTGCTGGCGGCAGCGTGGGCGAAGTCGCTCGATGCCGCCGGGCTCAAGACCGGGCAGGTTCTTCTCACGCGCGAGGACGTCGACGACAGGCCACGGTTCCTGAACGTGCGCAACACCATCGCCGCCCTCTGGCACGCCGGGGCCGTTCCGATTGTCAACGAGAACGACGCCGTCAGCACCGCCGAGCTGGCAGCGGGCACGAGCGACGGGGCGGACAGCTTCGGCGACAACGATCGGCTCGCTGCGGTGATGTCAGCAGCCCTTTCGGCGGAATTGCTGGTGTTGCTGACGACCGTGCCGGGCTTGCTCGATGACGCTGGCGACGTGGTCCCGCAAGTGAGCGACCTTGCCGATGCACGACGCTGGTGCCGAAGCGACGTTTCCACCGGCGGCACCGGCGGCATGACCAGCAAGCTCGACGCGGCCGAACTGGTCACGGCCGCAGGTGAGCGGATGGTCCTCGCCGACGGCCGAAGCCCCGACGCATTACTTCGCGCGGTCGCGGGCGAATCGGTCGGCACCACCTTCTTGCCGAAGGAGGAGCCGAAACTCCGAGCACGACTCCGCTGGGTTCAACACGCCACGACATCAGGCCGACTCGTGCTCGACGACGGCGCCGTGCAAGCGCTTTCGAAGCGACCGGCGTCGCTGCTGCCGGCCGGGGTGACGAGCGTCGAAGGCGACTTCTGCCGCGGCGACGTCGTGGAGCTGGTCACCGTCGACGGCACCAAGTTCGCCCGAGGCGTCGCTGCGCATCACGCGTCGACCTGCCGACACCTTGCCGGCAAGCGATCGAGCGACCTGAGGGACGAGTTCGGCGAAGGGTTCCAGGCCGAACTGGTCCATCGCGATCAGCTTCTGTTGCTGCGTGATTAGACTGGCGTAGTGGCACAAGCACCCGTTGTCGGCGTCATCATGGGCAGCGTCTCCGACTGGGAGACGATGCAGCACGCGTGCGACACGCTCGCGGAGTTGGGCGTCGCTTTCGAAAAGAAGGTCGTCAGTGCCCATCGGACGCCGGACCTGCTCTTCGACTACGCCTCGACAGCGCGCGATCGCGGACTGAAGGTGATCATTGCCGGAGCCGGCGGAGCGGCGCACCTCCCCGGCATGGCGGCCGCGAAGACAACGCTGCCGGTGCTGGGCGTGCCGGTGCAGAGTCGCGTCTTGAGTGGTGTCGATTCGCTGCTGAGCATCGTCCAGATGCCCGCGGGCGTGCCGACGGCGACGTTCGCGATCGGCAAGGCCGGTGCGATCAACGCGGCGTTGTTCGCTGCGTCGATCCTCGCCACGAGCGACGACGAACTGCGCCAGCGGCTCGACCAGCATCGCGATGAGCAACGCGATGCAGTCCTCGCGATGGAGCTTCCGTCCTAGGTCGCGTCGCCGACTTTACGAGTCGAGCTGCATGACGAAGTCGCGGTACGCCCGCTCGTGTTCGACACGTTGCGACTCAAACTCCTCGCGCTGCTCGCGAAGATTCTCGATCTGCGTCTCCTGCTCGTCGAGCTTGCGAAGCAACCGCTTGTAGTAGTCGCTGGTGCGATCGACCGAGCCCATGTTGCGGCGGATTCGATCTTGCTCCTCGGCGATCGACTGCAAGTCGGAATCAACCGCGTCGATCTGCTCCGATGTGCGGCGAACCGCACGCAGCAGTTCGGCTGCGTCTGCGAGTTCCTGTCGCAAGTCTTCCGGCAACCCGCCACCTTCGACGAATCGGAGCAGTTCGTCGGGTCGGTCGACATCGATGAGCCGGGTCTGCGAGTCCATCGATTGCACGGTCACAATCGCGACGTCCCGTTGCCCCGGCTCGACCTCAACGCGGAATCGGCCGGTGCCATCCGGGGTCGTTTCATATGGCTGGACGTCGCCCTCGACCGTTGCGTCGCCGAGCGCATGCAGGAGAACAACTGACTTCGCCTTGTCGTCCTTGTTGTTGATCTTGTACAGCGTTTCGGAGCGAAACGCGCGGGTCACCGTAAGGACGCCTTCGCTGATGGAGCCGGTCGTGACACGGAGGTTGTTCCGAGAGCGATCGACCGAAACGAGCACCTCGAGGTCGACGCCGAAAGCGATGAGCCGCTCCTGCCCGCCCGGCACGTCGTCGAGCCGACCTTCGCCCGCGTAACCGTCCGAGTCGTAGATCGTGACCGGCCCGGCCGGCAGGTGCTGATCCGTCGTGTTCTCGAACAGCACGGCCGTCAACGGGTTCGGAAGATCGAGAGATTCGTCAAAGAGGCTGACGCGTTGCGCGCTGACACTGGATGCGACAATCGGAATCATCGCACTGCTCTGCCGAGCGATGTCGACGTCGTCGATGCGGAACTCGAACAGAGCACCGCGGTCGAGACTGGTTCCAGAGGGATTGAGAGTCATCAGCATTGCTAGGTCGTTCGGAGCTTCGTCGAGCGTGCCGTCATTCCCGCCCATGCCTCCGCCACCGAATCCACCGCGGGCACGACGTGAAAGAGCGGCTTCCGACGCTGGCATCGGCTGCCCCGGAGATGCCGTTTCGATGCCCCCGCCATACGCCTTGGGTCGAACCGAAGGCGGCTTCGGCACCTCGACCGTCGGCCGCTCGGCGAAGATCGGCTCGCTCAGAGGCATCGCAAAGCTGATCGGCCGGCCGCTGACGAGGCCGAGGCTGACGCCCTGCCAGTCGAAGTCGGTCTGATTCTCCACGATCGCCCAGCCCTGCACCGCTGGCTCATCGCCGAGGAGCAGGCGATAGCTGGTCTTCCAGATCGGCGTCTCGACGATGTACCCCAGCCGCACGTCGCGCTCGGCCTCGCCATTGAAGGCGAAGTCGATGCTCCGCTTGTCCGTATCGCGCGATACTGCCACGGCTTCAAGCGCGGCTGCAAGGTCTTGGCGAAGCGCCTCGTCCTCGATCTCGAAGTTGACGACGTCAGCCAAGTCGACGCTGACCAGGCCCGTGCCGCTGAACAGCGTGACAAACGTCCGCTCAACTGTCGCACCTTCGTCAGCAACAGGTCGCTTCTCCACGCCGACAACGGTGCCGTTGATCGGATCGACCTCGTCGGTCGTGACCGACACGCGTGCACCTTTGAGCTGCGTCAGCAATGACGCCAGAGACGGCGAACGCGACAGGTCGATGCGGAAAGACTGAAGTTGCCGATCCAGCGGCCCGGCCGCGGCATAGCCGACGCGCTCGATCGTCCCGCCGCCGAGATCCTGCACGACGAGGCTCTTGAGCAGGTCATCGATCTGGGCTGCGTCGAAGCGCAGCGTCGCCGAGATCTGCCCGGCATCGACGGTGCCGCGGTGCTCGAAGAAGCCGACGCCGCTGGTGTAGAGCGTCACGCCCTGCACGGGCAGTTCGGCGTCTTCGGCGTAGACGGTCGTGGCAAGCGTCAGCGACGCGACCAAGGCGAGGCGTGGGAGGTTTCGGATCATTGCGGAAGGGTTTCGTATGCGTCGCGATCGATGAGGATGCTACCTTGCTGGGTGCGTTCTGCTGGCGAAGTTGTGCATGCCGAAGACCATCCGTTGGCGGTGTTTCTGGCCATCGTGGCGGCAGCGCTGCTGTGCATGGCAGTGACGGGATACTCGTTTTTGGAGGGGAATCACGAGGTCTACCTGTTGGAACCGCTGCGGCGGTCGGGCTTGGCGAGCTTCGCGGGTGACCCGTTCGTCACCGAAACGCTGCAGTACCACGGCCTGTTCAGCTTCGTCGCGTCGTATCTCTTCCACTGGAACGTTGCCGAGGCTGGTTTCTTAATCATCTTTCTCGCCCTGGGCTTTACGCTCGCCTGGGCGTGGTGGCGTGTCGTGCGACACCTCGGTGGCGGGATTGCGGCGTTCCTTGCGAGCGTCGTCGCGTACCACGTCTTCCTCGGCGACCGGGCACTGGGCATCTACTCGATGCTGCAGGACGGCCAGTTCAACGCCGGCAACGTCGCAGCCGTCGGACTCGTCGTCGCGCTCGCGGGGGCGTTCGAGAGACGGTGGTACCTGGCGGCGTTCGGCTTCGGGCTAGCCGGCGGGTTCCACCTGAACTTTTCGCTCATCTGCCCGCTGCTGTTTCTGCTGCTGGCTTGGAAGTCGGGGGATCGGTGGCGGAAGCTGATCGGCCCCGGCATCGTTGCGATCGGCCCGTCAGTTGCGAACGTCGGCGTCGCGTTGCCGGCCAAAATCATGGCTGGGGCCGGTGAGCAGATGTCGCTGGCACGGTTTGTCGAGCTGTACGCAGAGCTTCGGCACCCGCACCATTACGACCCGCTCGTTTGGCCTTGGTGGGTGTGGGCGGTCGTCCTCGCGCCGCTGCCGCTGGCGTCGTTGGCGTGGTGGCGGCATCGTGATCGCTGGTCGCTGCCCGGAACGACGCTCGCGTTCTTCGTCTGTCTGCAGGCCGTTGCCCTGGTTTTCGCCGGGATCTGGTACGTGAACGAAACGATGATCCAGGCCAGCCTCTGGCGATTCAGTCCGCACATGAAGTGGCTGGCGGTCTGCATGGGGTCGGTCTGGATCTTCAATGAGAGCCGACGTGCCCAACTGCTCGCGGCGGCCACGCTCGTCGTCAGCCTCATCAGCCTTCTGATCTATCGAGGCGATCTGGAGATTCCGGTCCAGCCGACGTCGGGTCGCACGATCCTGCAGGCTGCAGCGTGGGCACGCGCGGAGTCACCGCCGGACTCCCTGTTCCTCGTTCCGCCGGGCGTGGGATCGGCGTTCCCGGTCAACGCGCGGCGTGGCCACGTTGTCAGCTTCAAGCTGGTACCTCAGCTGGCGGGTGAACTCGAGCCGTGGGCACGACGACTTGGCGACGTGGTTGGGAGCGATGACATCACGCAGTACACGGGCGGCTTCACGGGTTACGAACAAGCACGCAGAGCGATGGACGCCGACTACCACGCCCGGCCGACCAACGAGTTGATCGACGCCGCACGTCGGCACGATGCGGACTACGTCGTCGTGCTACGCAGTGACACTCCGGACGACTTCGAGCCCGTGTTCACGGCAGACGGCGTTGCGATCTACGAAGTGCCCTGACTCAGGCGGCGCGCTTGGTGATCGCACAGAACGCCATCATCGTCTCGGCGACCTTGTCGAGCGGGACAGTCTTCTCGGATGCTCCGACTTTCGCGGCTTCGCCGGGCATGCCGTAGACGGTGCTGGTCGCCTCGTCCTGGGCAAGCGTCCGAGCTCCGGCCTTTCGCATGGCTAGCAAGCCCGAAGCCCCATCGGCACCCATGCCCGTCAAGATCGCACCCACCGCATTGACACCGGCGACCTTGGCAACGCTGTCGAACAGCACATCGACTGCGGGCTTCTGGTGATGGACAGGTGGGCCTCCGACAAGCTCGACGTAGTAGCGGGCGCCGCTTCGCGCCAGTCGCATGTGGTGATCGCCTGGCGCGACCAGCACGTGACCCGGCAGCACGCTGTCGCCGCTCTTGGCTTCGGACACGTTGACCTGGCACAGGTCGCTCAGGCGTCGTGCGAAGTTCGCCGTGAAGGCGGCCGGCATGTGCTGGACGAGGACGCAGCCGGGTGCGTTGCTCGGGAAGCGTGTCAGCACGGCAGTGAGCGCCTGCACGCCGCCCGTGCTGGCACCGATCGCGAAGATGCGATCCGTCGTCTCGGCCATGCTGGTCCGGACGATCGGGCCGCCGGTGGTCACAGGCTTGCGTGCTGAAACCTTGGCCTTGGCAGCGATGCGAATCTTGTCGATGAGTTGCCTCGACAGATCGCCGACGCTGATCGCTCCGTTCGGCTTGCACAGCACGTCGACGGCACCAGACTCCAGCGCCTCAACGGCCGATCGCGAGCCCTTGGGCGTGAGCGAGCTGACGACGATCGTCGGCGTCGGGCGGCTTTGCATCAGATGCCGCAGGAAGGTCAGGCCGTCCATTCGCGGCATCTCGACGTCGAGCGTGACGACGTCTGGCTTGAGCGCGACGATCTTGTCGCGCGCGACATATGGGTCGGGCGCGCCGGCGACGACATCGATGTCCGGGGCAGCAGACAGCTCGCGTGTCAGGATCTGACGGACCAGCGCCGAGTCGTCGACGACGAGGACGCGAATCGGCTTTCCGCTTGGCTGGCTGAGCATGTCACGGGTTGGAGGTGGTTGAACCGACTCACGCCGCTGGCCTGAGGCTCACGCGAAGGGCTCTGCCTTCGACGCTGAAGCGGACCGCATCGGGCGGAGCGGCTTCGTCCCAAGCCGAGCCGTCGACGAGCGACACCTGCGGCAGACCCAACGGACATGCGTCGGCCGGCATGTCTTCGGCGTCGCCACCGGCCTGTGTGACAAGGCGTGGCATCATCGCACCGGCGGCGACGTTCACGAGTTCGCACAGCGCGTCGTCCGCACCGGCGGCAGCTTCCTGCTCGTCGGCGTCGATCCCAAGGGCGCCGGCGACGAGCAGTCGGCCGATCCGAGCGTCCGCATCCACGACCAGAACACCCGCCGACGGGCCGCCAAAGCCAAGTGAAACGCGTCGAACCTGCGCCGGCTCGACGACGAGGTCGCCTGGCTCGGCTGAGAGGAATGCGGTGTTCTCCAACGCCTCGATCACCGCTTCGGCCGCGACTTCGAGCGGCGTCTGGGTGGGCGTCTCATCGCTCAGCACGTCGCCTGGCGTTGCGAAGGCGTCTTCGGAGTTCTCCGACGTCGTCGCAGAGTCGGCCGCTTCGGCGAAGGGGTCGTCGCCGGTGGCAGGCTCGGCCGCGAAGGGATCGTCTTGGGTCGTCAGGTCGGACATGGCGGCGTGGTTTGGGGTTCAGGCGGCGATGCGAGTCAGGACGTCTCGGATGGCCTCGGGCTTGAAGGGCTTTCGGATGTACCCGGCAACGCCTGCTTCACGCAGGTCGTCGATGCGCTTGGCCATTGCTTCGCTGCTGACAATGACGATCCGCGTATTCATGGCCTCGTCCCCACAGACGGCCTTGGCGACCTCGACGCCGCCCAGTCGCGGCATGTTGAGGTCGAGGAAGCAGACGCCGTAGCCCGAGTTTTCGCGCAGGCGGTCGAGGGCTTCGAGCCCATCGCAAGCCTCGTCGATCTCCGCCTCGACGCCGCTGAGCATGATGCTCCGACGGATCATCGCGCGGGTCATCTTCGAGTCGTCGACCACGAGGATGCGCAAGCCGCTGGTCGGCTGCGTCGTGTCTGTGGGTGTCGTCGTTTGGGAGTCCATCGTGCCTCGTGGTGAGTCTGTGGTGCCCCGAGAAGTGCGTCGGAACGGTGGCGATTGCGGTCGGAGTGATTAGCGATTACTGGACGATGCGACGCCTGCTAGAGCGCGACGACCTTTCCATCCATGCGGAGTCGAACAGCGCCATCGCTGCACCGCATGTACAGCGTTCTGGCGGACGAGCCGCCGCAGTTCTCCGCGGCGACGAACAGGCCGTGCTTCCAGAGGGCTTTGCGGATCGCGAGGTGATTGCGTTTGCCGATGTCGAAGGTGCTGGTGGAGAGCATCTTCGCCCCGCCAGCCAGACGAATCTGAAGACGTTTCGTGTCGGCTCCTCGCCTCTGCATCGCCTGAATCAACGCGTCGAGTCCGGTGTCCGCGAACATGGCCGGTTCGTTCTGGGCTCGGCTGGCGTCCATCGCAGCCTCGGGCAGTTGGAAGTGCAGCAGGCCGCTGATCTTTCGAGCCGGGCAGTGGGCGGCAACGCCGATGCACGAGCCGAGAGAGTGCGTCACGAGCATCGCACGGGCGTCGCCGGTGGTCTTGAAGTCCGAGATCCCGACGACGATTTGGCCGGCGGTTGCGGAGGTGGAAGCTGGCTGCGGTTGGGACACGATGCGGCGGGCGAGAGTGGTGACGACGAGCGAGCGAAGGCCAGAACGACAAACGCGGCTACGGCGACTTTCGGTAAACGGCCGGCGCGACTTGTGTCAGGGCGTGCGACTGCCCCGACAACGACTCGCTGTGACCGGTAAAGAGGTAACCACCCGGTGCAAGCACCGCACTGATCCGACCAACGAGCGCCTCACGCGTCGGCCGGTCGAAGTAGATCATCACGTTGCGACAGAACGCAAAGTCGAGCGGACCGCGAAATGGCAGGCGGTCCATCAGATTCAACCGTCGAAACGTGATGAGCGACCGCATCGTCGGCGTCGCCGCGAGGGCACTCGTGCCGTCCGGCAGGCGACGTGGCTCGAAGTACTTGCCGCGGAGATGCGTCGACACGTTCGTCAGCCGCTTCAGCGGATAAACGCCGTTGACGGCCTCAGCGAGGACTTTTGTCGAGATATCGGTCGCCAGCAGCCGGATGTCGTGCGACTGATCGGCCGTCTCGAGCAGCGTCATCGCGAGCGAGTACGGCTCTTCGCCGGTGCTGCAGGCGCAACACCAACCGCGCACCGTTCGCTTGGAACGCAGAACGTTTGGCAGCACAGTCTTGCGAAGAAAGTCGAAGTGGACGGGCTCGCGGAAGAAGCTTGTGAGGTTGGTGCTCAGCGCATCGATGAAGTGCGTGAACTCCGGCTTCTCCGCAGCCGTTGTGGGTCGGATGTGGGTGTCGACGTAGCTTTTGAGCGAAGTGCAGCCGAGCGCTCGGACGCGCTTGGCCAGCCGGGAACGCACCAACTCGCGTTTATCGTCGCTCAGGTCGATTCCGACCTTCCGACGAAGAAGGTCGCGAATGAAGTGGAAGTCCTTGTCATTCAGCACAATTGCCTCGGTCGGCGTGCTGATGGTGGCGGAAGTCATGACCAGACGTCATCGGCCTTGCCACGCATCGACTTGAGCCGGACAGACGCTCGCAGGACGTAGACCGGCTTCGTAACATCGTTCCATGCTCCGGCGGGTGACGGCGATTCTGTCTGTGACGCTGTTCGTTGCCTGGCAGGCGAGTGCGAACGCGTTGGAGGATCTCGCATCGCTCGACCCAGGGGTTCGTGCGTCGACCTTCGGTGCTGTGGCGACGGATCGGGCATTGCGGCGAGAGGCTCTCGAAGCCGCGGCAGCCAGCGACGATCCGGCGCTGGCGGAGTCGGCGCGACGGCTGTTGCTCGGGATCGACAGCGGCCTTGCCGAGATACCTGTCAGTCAGCAGTCACCCGGTCTGGCCGAGGCAGCGCTGACTGCCCATTCGATCGACCTCTCGACGCCCGCCAGCGTTCGACGTCTGACCAGAGCTGTCGATCGTCTGATGCGTCAGCCCGCGGTCGCCGCACCGGTACTTGCGGCATTGCTCGAACGTGTTCTAACGGACGAGCAGAGGGTCCACCGAGCCAACCGCGACGTCGTCCTGACACGCGTCAATCGCTTGCACGCAGCGTTCGACCGCGGCGGAATCGACGTGCGACTTCGTCCGGCGCTCATCGGTGCCCTTCTTGCTCGCAGTGACGGCGAAACGACGCTTCGACGCTGGTTGGCTGCTGGGACGGTTCTCGGAGACAGCAGCGCGACCAGCCACCGGCTTCGGATGGCCTTGCTCGCCTCCGATGAGGGCTCGGAGGCATCGCGATGGGTTCGCGGCGAGACGGAGTCGTGGCCGACGGATCTCCCTTGGCAGCCGAGCGTGGACGATCGTGCACTGACGATCACGGCCCATGCGATTCTGCACGGGCGGCCTGTTCCCGCGTTTGATGACACGTCGTCGCTTGTGACCAGCGTGATCGAACTAGCGACGCTGCTAGCGGACGTCGACACGGACGCTGCGGCTTTGGCAGAGACGGACGCGAAGTTGACTGAGATCGCTCGCGCGCAATCGGTCCCACTAGCGGCTGCGCTGGCAGGCGATGTCAAGGAGGCGGAGCGGCTCTCAGCTGACAACGCGCGTGGGTTGCTCGGGTTGTTCTGGGAGACGTA
>JBCDKH010000080.1 GCA_038746835.1 Planctomycetota bacterium
CTGGACGCTGAGGATGCTGCGGCGGACCGCCTCGTGGTGGCTGCGGACGTCGCCGGAGTAGTTCATGTGCAGGTGACCCGCCAGGAGCAACTCCACGCCTACGGCTTCCATCGTCACGAGCGCCCGGCCGCTGCCGTGGACGACGAGCGGCGAGACCTTCTTCGCCGCCGGCAGGGCGTCAAGGCCTTCAACCTGCACCGCACCGTGTTCCCGCGCGTCTGGCGGCGGAAGGAACGGGTGGTGCGTCACGACCACCTTGAACAGCTCCGCCGGCGCTTTCAGGCACGCCAGGTGCACATCGAGCAACTGCGCGCACGACAGGCGGCCATCTTTCCAGAAACCGTTGATGGATTTCGAGATAGGCCTCGCTGTGTTGAGCCCGAGGACGAGCATCTGCTCGTCCTGGAACACCGGCCGAAGGTCGGGCGTGACGTGCTTGCGGTAGTTGCCCGTCGGCTTAACGAACCGCCGAAAGACGTCGTAGAGCGGCACGTCGTGGTTGCCCGGCACGTACAGGTGCGGCTGAGGCAGGGCGTCTATGAACGCCTTCGCCGCCTCGAACTGCCGTCGGCGGGCACGCTGGGTGAAGTCGCCGCTGACGACCAGCAGGTCGTACGGCTCGCCGAGCAAATCGTCCCGCAACGCCTCGACAGCTGCCGGGTCTTCTGCTCCGAAATGGATGTCGCTGATGTGCGCGATCGTCCGCAAGCGGCAGGCTAGGAAGTGCCCGCCTTGGCGACGGGTCGGAATCGGCTCGATGAACCGATAACATTCAGAAGTGAATTCGCTGCGCTCCATCGTGCTCGCAACGTCGGCGGTCGTGATCGTCGGCTGCTCCAGTCCCGAGGTCGTCGTCCCGCCGATGCCGGACGAGCGGTTCCTCGATTTCGACGACGACGCCGACGTCCGCACGATCGACGAGGTCGGCGACGACCCGATCCAGACGCCACTCACGCCCACCGGCAGCCAGACGCCCGGCCGCGTCGAGGCACCGCCCGTTGAGAGGCCCGAAGAGAGTGAGCCGCCGCAACTCGAATACGTCACCGTCGACGGCGTCCTGGGCGAGTTCAACGGCCGTGCGGTCTACGCGGCGGACGTCATCAATGCCCGGAAAAACCAGCTCCGCGCCCGGGCACTGCGTCTTCCACGGAACCAGTTCGGAGCAGAAGCGTTCCGCATCATCCAGGAGGAGTTGCAGGTCCGCATGAGGAACAAGCTCTACCTGAGCGTCTACGAGCGAAACCTCAACCCGCTCGAGCGACAGCAGGCCAAGTTCCTCACGATGCTTTGGCGTGAGCGATTCATCACCGAAAACGGCGGCAGCGAGGCCGAGGCCAGGCGTGCGTCAAGGGATCAGTTCGGCATGACGCTCGAACAGCTCGGCGAAGACGAGTACGGGCGTCGGCTCAACGACATCTTCATGCAGAAGCACATCGCCCCACGCGTCCGCCCGGCCGCGGCGGAACTGCGTGAGGCGTATGAGGATCGGCGGGAGAAGGGCGAGTTCGACGTCCCGGGCGGGATCGTCTTCGCACTCATCGAAATCGCAGCGGAGTCGGCCGATCCGATCGCGATCGAGGCCGCCAAGGCACGGGCCGAGGCACTGCACGAGCGGGCCTTGGCCGGTGAGGACTTCGGCGAGTTGGCCCGAAACAACAGCGACAACGCCGACTACGCCTCTCGCGGCGGGCTGCCGCCGGACTGGATGCTTCCGATCGCCCGCGGAGCCTTCGCCATCCCGCAGGTCGCTGAGGCGGCGTGGGAGGCGGAGGTCGACACAGTGGCACCGCTCGTCGCCGTAGGCGAGGGTGAAGCGCGTCGGTGGTACGTGATCCAGGTCCGCGAGAAGGAGACACCGCGCACGATGACGTTTGCCGAGGTGCAACGTCGGCTGAACAACGAACTCGCACTTGCCGAGCAGAATCGGCTGGTCGACGACTACATCCGCCGCGAACTCGGCCGCGCCAAGGTTCCAGAACTCGCCGCCCAGCGGCTGATGACCCAGACAGCGATGGAAGTGGTCATGCAGCAATACGACGCCTGGCGCGCCGAGGAAGCCGCCGCGAGCGCTCGGTAGTCTGACTTTCCAAGGGGAATTCGCCCGTCAGCCGACGTCGCGTCGGTAGACGTCTTCCAGGCGGCGCACCATCGTCTCGGTCGAGAACCGATTGACCGCAAACGTCTGGCCAGCGGCACCCATGGCCTGGCGGCGCTGGGAATCGCCGACGAGTTCCGAGATGCGGGCGACGAAGGCGTCGACGTCGAACGCAGGCACCGCAAAGCCACTCTCACCGGGAAGCAGACCCTCGGCGTTGCCGTCGATGTCGTACGTCACGACGGGCAACCGCGCCAGCTGCCCCTGCGGCAGGGCACGGGCGAGCCCCTCACGGCGAGACGGGTGGGCCAGCACTTCGCACGCCGCCACGTACCGCGGCACGTCCTCAGGTGGAACGAGGCCGACGAGGCGGAACCGATCCTGCAGCCCCATCTCGGCGATCTGCCGCTCGAACCTCGGCCTGAGCGATCCATCGCCGACCCAGACGAATCGCAGGTTCGCATGCTGACGACAAAGCCGCTCGGCGTGGCTCAGAAGATCGTCGTGGCCCTTCATGTCGAAAAGCCGGGCCACGGTGACGACGGCCACATCGTCGTCCGCGAGACGCAGCTCCTGACGCACTTCCGGCCGCTGGTCGACGGCTGAGGTGAACGCACCCGTCGCCATGCCGCTGTAGACCGTTTCGTACTGGTCGGCTTTGCCGATGCCGGCGTCGAGCATGGCCTTGTTCATCGCGTCCGCCACGCCGACGATCGTGTGGCAACGCTTGGCCGCGTAGCGCTCCAGGAGGACATAAGCGTTGTTGACGAGCCGTCGTCGGCTGGCGGTGAATGAAAGCCCGTGGACGGTGTGCAGGACGTGGGGCACCTTCTCGTCCCACGCGGCGACGCGACCCAGGATGCCGGCCTTGGAGCTGTGTGTGTGGACGACGTCGGGCTTCAGCCGACGAATCCGCTCACGAAGGTCGTGGTAGGTCGCCCAGTCCTTGCGCGGCAGGACGCTGCGCCGCAGTGCCGGGATCTCCTCGAAGCTGTACCCGTAGTCGCGGACGCGGTCGACGAGGCTGCCTTCGGGCCCGGTTGTCGGCCCGGCAAGGAGCATGACGTCGTGCCCGAGGTCGTGCTGGCCCTCGCAGCTGAGCAGCGTGTTTTCCTGGGCACCGCCGACGATGAGGCGCGTGATGACGTGGACGATGCGAAGCGGCCGTCCGGAGTCCTGCACACGCGAAGTCTACCGAAGAGTCCCACAAAAGCAGAAGGTCCGACCGTCAAGCGGCCGGACCCTCGGAGGGGAGAGATGGCTGTGGCGCGGACCTTACCAGAACCGCTGTCAGAACTTGACCGAAATGCCAAAGCCCGGCCGGACGTAGGTGCCGCGGATGAACGGGCGGTAGTGCCCATAGCCGTGCCGGTAGTAGCGCAGGCCGTTGTAAGGCCGGTAGCAGTTGCCAACGCCGAGGTTGATGCCGACGTTGGTCCGGACGACCGGCCGATGGCTGTAGCGGACGACCGGGCGGTGGTCGTAGCGAATGTGCCGGCGTGGCCGCTCGTAGTAGGTCGTCTCGTAGAACGACGAGCGACGGACAGGTCTGTAGTCGCGGCGGAAATCGTCGCGGTGGTGGCGATAGCGATCGCGGTGGTGCCCGCGCGACTCGAAGACCACGCGTGACTGGGCCACGGCCTCGCCGCGACGATTGGCGAGGAACCGATCGCGTGCGGACGAGCGATGGACGTCGCGAAGGAAATCATCGCGCTTCAGCACATCGGCCCGCAACTTGGTGCGCTCGCGAAGTGCGTCCCGCGAGCATTCACCGGCCGAAGCAGGTGCAGCTGCAAAGCCGACGCCGGTAGTCAGGAGGGCGACAAGTGTTACGACTCGTGTCATGGCAAACCCTTTCGTGGACCCGACGACATGCCGGGCGTTCGGCGGCTTAGACACCGGGCGCCGGACCCGGGTTCCTCAATCTACTGGTTTTTCCTCGCGAATCTGACTGCGATCCCCGGAATCGGCGACGTCATCCAATGCCGCCTCTGCCGCCTCTCCACCGCCTTCGGCATCAAGGCCGACTTGCGTGGCTTCGCGCGCTGAGACCGCCAAGTCGAGTTCGGCCTCGTTGACGGCATTCTCTCGCAGCGTGCCGGCGTAGACGCTCCAGCCGCGGTTGCCGCGAATCCGCAGCATCGACCGCACCCGGTACGGCCCGCCCTCGGCGACCAGGCGCATCGCGTCGATCGAATCGTCCCACGCCTGCGACTCGAGCGTTGCGTCGCCCACCTCTTTGTCGAACTCCTCAATGTACCGATCGGCCGCTCTGCGATGGAGGAACTCGGTGGGCAAAAGCGTCGTGATTCCAGGAACATTGAAGTAAACCACGCCGTACGCCGTGTCGCCCGTCGGGCTGAGCCACGTGAGGTGCGACCGCTCGTCGTTGATCTTGGGCGGATCGAGCCTCCACGTTTTGGGCGGAATGACGAAGGCCTCGACGCGCGGCTCGAAAAAGCCTGTGCCGAGCGTGCCGACGGGGCGACTGGTGGGGCGTTCGTCGACGTCGAGCGTGGACCGTCCGCCGCAACCGACCAGGAGCGTCGCCGTCAAAAGGGGTAAGGCCGCGGCGACGATTCGCATGCCGCACGTTACGACCGGCCCGCTTGCAGAAACCTCGCCAGGCCGGTACGCCTTGCAGGTCGTGCCCGAGGGACGCTCCGTCGCCGCCAACGCCCGCCTGATCGGCGCGATCACCTTCGGCAGCCGCATTCTCGGCCTGGCCCGCGAGTCGATCGCCGCCTCCGCCTTCGGGGCCGGACCGGTCTGGTCGGCGTTCACGATCGCGTTCACGATCCCCAATCTCTTCCGCAAGCTCTTCGGCGAAGGGGCGCTTTCTGCGGCTTTTATTCCGATTTATGCCCGTTTACACGCCACGCCGGGTCGGGAACGGGCCGCCCAGCGGTTCGCGGCACAGGGGACCAATCTGCTCGTCACGACGCTGGCGGCCATCACACTGACCGTCGAAATCGTCCTGATTTCCTTGATTTTGAGCGGAATCGGCCGAGAGGACCATCGGCTGGCGATGGGGCTGACGGCGATCATGCTGCCGTACGTGGTCTTCGTCTGCGGGGCCGCGTTCCTGGGCGGGTTCCTCAACGTCCACGGCCGATTCGCCGCACCTGCGGCGGCGAGCGTGCTGCTCAACCTCTGTCTCATCGCCGCGATCGGCGGATGTGCCGTTTTCTTCGATTTATCACTGGAAAACGAGCGAATCCGAGCCACCTACGCCGTCGGCGGGGCGGTCGTCGTGAGCGGCGTGCTGCAGGTGCTGCTGCTCTGGCCGAGCCTGAAAGCCAGCGGCTACCGGTTCCTGCCGACGACGGGCGCCTGGTCCAGGCGGACCCGGCAGATGGTCCGGATCGGCCTGCCCGTCGCGTTCTCCGCGGCCGTCCTGCAGATCGGAGTGTTGCTGGACAAGGGGATAGCGTTCTTCCTGGCGGCCGAACCCGATGCCGTCCCTGGCGGCTGGACCCCGATGGCGGCAGGAGCGGCGGCGCGGCTGAACTGGGCCCAGTACGTCTACCAGTTCCCGCTCGGCGTCTTCGCTATCGCGCTCGCCACCGCCGTCTTTCCCGCGCTCGCCCGCGACGCCAAGTTCGACGCCGGACGGAATGATTCGTTCCGCCAGACCCTTCGTCGCGGCATCGAGAGCGCGGTCTTTCTTGGGATTCCGGCGAGTCTCGGCCTTGTCCTCGTGGCGACCGACGCCGTCCGTGTTCTGTTCGAACGGGGACGCTTCACGACCGAAGACACGCAGCTGGTCGCGACGAGCGTCGCCGTCTACTCCGCGGCGGTCTGGGCCTTCGCGTTGCAACAGATTGTCAATCGCGCTTACTACGCGCTGCAGGAGACGACGGTCCCGCTGCGCTGGGCGATGTATAATCTTGCGATTAATATCGTGATCGAGCTGCCGTTGATCTGGCTCCTGCCGCGCGGTTGGGGCGAGGTCGGCATGCCAGTCGGCACCTTCGCGAGCTTCGCCATCCAGAGCCTCTGGATGATGCTGCTCCTCAATCGCCGACTCGGCGGCATCGGGCTGGGCCAGTCGATCCGGCCCGTGGCGATCATGCTCCTCGCGACAGGCGCGATGGTGGCCGCCTGCTGGCCGATCCGGTGGATAGGCGACGACTCGACCACGTGGTCGGCCCTGCGGCTGGGCGTGACGATGGTCACCGGCGCGGGCGTCTACTTCGCGCTGACCGGCGCGACGGGCGTCCTGCGGTTGCCACGGCGTGGAAAATGACGATTTACCCCGAAGATCACCCGTTCTCCGTATAGCCGCGGGCTTACAGCCCGCGGTTCGAGATACTCGACTAGCGACGTCCACTTGTGTTTGACTGCGACCTGCAAGGTCGCAGCTACCCGGTCAGGGTCGCTCAAATGTGCATCTTCTTCTAGAAATCCCACTTTCATCGCAGGTAGCTGCGACCCTGCGGGTCGCAGTCGGTGCGAGACCCGGAACGTCCCTCGACGACAAGTTCGCACCGGCCCGCGCCGTTGCTACAGTCGAGGCTCCCATGGCTCAAGCTGCCGACGCCTCTGATTCCACCGCTGCTGCGACCGATGCGTCGATTCGTCAGCGGCTTCGTCCCGGTGCCCGCGTCAAGATCGTCCAACAGATCGCCGCCCGCCACTACGCCTGGGGCACCGAGCACGTCGGCACGATCGTCTCGTACGAGCAGCGGCAGACCGGTTCCTGGTACGCCCACAGCCGAGGCGACAAGCTGTGGCTCGACCGGCTTGTCATCCGCAAAGACGACGGCGAGGTTTTCACCTTCAACCTCGACGAGTACACGCGACTCGAGCTCCTGGCCGACGCACCCGCGGCGGGGTGATCTTCCGGTTTTCCTCGTTTTTCACTGAATGGCGACCGGTTCCCAGCCCTTTGTCTCTCCCTGGCTCGTCGCCGCGGCCGGGTGGGCCGTGCCGGGGCTCGGGCACGCGATCGTGGGCCAGAAGTGGCGTGGCGTCGCACTCTTCGCGGCCGTCGCTTCGCTCTTTGTCGGCGGGCTGCTGATCGGCGGAGTCCGCGTCGTCGACATGCCCGGCTACTTCGACGGGCAGCGGCAGATCCTGCGGAATGGCTCGTGGACGCTGACGCAAAACCCCGTCGGCACGGTCCTGGGCAAGCCCTGGTTCATCGCCCAGTCGCTCACCGGCCCGTCCGCCTTCGTGGCCGGCTACGGCGGAATCGTCGCGGCCCGCAACGGCTACCCGAAGCCAACCGCACGCCTCTCGGACATCGGCGTCCTCTATTGCGCGACGGCCGGCATGATGAACCTCATCGGCATCCTCGACGCCTCCGGCCGGGCCAGCCGACAGGGAGGCAAGTCGTGACGATGCCGCTGCTCGCCTCGTCGACCGCGTGGGTGCCGTTTCTCTCGCCCGCACCGATCTGGGACGCCTGGCCGATCCTGCTGCTGCCGCTCCTTGTCGGCATCAGCGTCGCCTACAAAGCCATGAAGGTGCCGACGGCAAGTCGGCTCTTGCCAGAGACGTTGAAGCTAACCCTTTACCTCACGCTGGGTCTAATCGGCGCAGCCGTCGCGCTGACCGTCCTGGTCGGCTTCGTCCTCTAGCACTCGTTACCATCTGCGGTGTCGGGTCGCACGGAGGCGAACCTCGGCTCCACGTCAACGTCGTACTCGCCAGCGGGCACCATCGCCCGCGCAAGCTACTCATCCCTCCGAAGATGCACCCCACCGCCGCCTCCCGATCCCTCGCCCGCCGACGTTTGTCGCGGAGCGTCGTCGAAACCCTCGAACACCGCCGACTGCTCAGCGTCGCCGGCCCCGTCGTCGAGGTCGACATCAACTTCGCCGACAAGGAGCAACGCATCGACGGCTTCGGCTCGTCGGTCATCGACTGGGACTCGCCCGAGGCGTACGAGCGGGCCGAGTTCTACAACGAGGTCGCCAACGACCTGGGCTCGACGATCGTCCGCATTCCCGCCAGCCGGGAGTTCGAGGACATCAACGACGACGACGATCCGTACACGTCCGACCCGGACAACTTCTACTCGCTGGCGCTCAAGCCGACGATGGAGTACGTCCAGGAGTTGGAGAAGCGGCAGGACCAGACGGTCCTGCTGGGCGTCTGGTCGCCGCCCTGGTTCATGAAGGTCAGCCATGACTACCGCGGCGGGGCGGGCAACGTGAAGCCGGAGATGCGGCTCGAGTTCGCCGAATACCTCGCCGAGTACGTCATCGCGGCCGAGCGCGACTGGGGCGTGACGATCGACGTCGTCGCTCTGCAGAACGAGCCGCTGTTCGTCCAGACGTTCCCCAACGCCCACTACACGCCTCACACGATGGCCGAGACCTTCGTCGTGGTGCACGACTACTTCCAGCTGCGCGGCCTGGACACGAAGTTGATGATCGCCGAGGACCTCAACTTCGGCCGGCGATTCGAGGAATGGACCGGCGCGCTCGTCGACGCCTACGACCGCCGCAACCGGGACTTGCCAGAAGAACTCATCTGGGGCACCCACTTCGGGCCGACCACCGACACCAAGGTCTGGGAAGACGTCACGCAGCAGACCAATCGGGCGATCTGGTCGACCGAGTCGGGTGGCAAGGGCACCACCAGCATCTCTGGGGGCCTTGCTTACCTCGAAGAGACGCTCCTCTACCTCGACGACGGCAAGCTCAGCGCTCACATCACCTGGCAGAGCGTCGGCGACGGCACCAGCAGCTGGTACTACCTCGACGGCGTCGACGAGAACGGCGACGACTTCTTCCAGAAGAGCGGCACCTACGCCGCCACCAAGCACATCGCCCGCTGGGTCCGCCCGGGCAGCAACCTGGTCGAATCGAGCATGACCAACCGCGATCTGGACGGCTCCGGCGGCGGACGCGTCATCGCCGCCGCCTTCGAAACCGCCGAGAACGACGCCAACACCGTCGTCCTGACCAACCGCGCCCAGTTCGACCGCGAAGTCGTCATCAACCTCAACAACTTCGACACGCACGGCATGGGTGGCGACGACTGGCGTGCCTACTTCACCGAAGAGGCCGACAACGGCCAGCAGGAAACCTGGGTTCGTCTGGCCTCGCAGGACGGCACGGGCGAGGTGCCGCTGACCGTCTCGCCCGACGGCACGTCCATCTCGTTCGTCATGCCCGCCCGGTCGATGCTGACGCTCACGAATATCGACGGCGAACCCATCGACGCCGTCGAGGCCGACGCGACCCGCATCTACCAGTACGCCCAGCAAGGCATCGGCCTGCAGCGGATGAGCTACTTCCACCGCGTCGTCGGCGTCGGCTGGCAGCAGGGCGTGCTTCAGGAGATCACCGACTCCCGCATGCTGCAGGTCTTCGAGCCCAGTGGCCGAAACGTGCTCCACCTCGCCGCTGGCATTAACAACGGCGACATCACCAACACGCTCAGCCACGTGCTGGACCGGGCCGAGATCCTGGGCATGGACATCAACGCCCAGGGCTTCGACGGCATGACGCCGCTCATGATTGCATCGGCCTCGCAGATGGCCGGCATCTCGTTCACGACCGACGTCGGCGGCATCTTCCTCGTTCAGCCCGAGGACACCCGCGCTCGCATCAACACGCTCATCGACGCCGGCGGCGACCTCCACGTCAAGGACGACCACGGGCGGACCGCGCTCCACTGGTCGGCCATCACCGCCCGTGCGGAAGTCTCGACGACCATCGACGTCGTCTCGCCGCACACCAAGCTTCTCCTGGAGCAGGGTGCCGACGCGAACAAGGTCGACGCCTTCGGCCGGACCGCTTACGACTGGGCCATCCTCGAGGGCAACCCCGAAGCCGCCGCCGAACTCGCCGCCTGGACCACCGACACGGCCGCTCCGGAGCTTCTGGCTGTCGAATCGCAGATGAGCGGCAGCTACATCGGCGCGACGCTCACCTTCGACGAGGCCATCGGCACCGTCAGCGACGGCGACTTCGTCCTGGTTCGCGACGACGGCACCACGGCCTCGACGCGCATCCGTTCCGTGACCACGCTGGCCGGCGGCAACACGCAGGTCGTCGTCGAGGCCGTCGACGGCATGTTCCTGCCGGCAGGGCACTGGCGTGTCTACCCGACCGGCAACGTCCAAGACCTGGCCGGGAACGCCTTCGAGCTGCCGCCAGAGTCGCGTGGCATGTTCGGTTTCTCCTCGGCCGAGCTCGACTACCTGCCGGCTGACTTCGACGGCGATCAGGCGGTCACGCTGGCCGACTTTGCGATCCTGCGTGCCAACTTCAACTCGCCCGGTCTGACCGGCGGCGACGCAAACGGCGACGGCTGGGTCAACCTGATCGACTTCGCGCTCCTGCGAACGAGCTTCGGCGTCTCGCTCATCGGCGGCCCGGACGGCGACTTCGGCGGACGCGAATCCACCCCGGCCATGGACATCATCGCCGACTTTGCCGGCGGTCTCGACGACGGCAACGGCTTCGACTCCGGCCCGTCCAACCGCTCCGTCGCCGCTTACAGCCCGACCAGCGACACCCCATTCTCCCGCGGCGGCCTGTTCGACGCAGATGACGAGGTGTAGCCGAAACCCCCTCCGTCATCCTGAGCGAGCGCAGCGAGTCGAAGGACCTCGCCTGCTCTCCGATGGCAGACCAAGACGAGGTCCCTCGGCTGCGCTCGGGATGACGGACAATGCGGAGAAAAGACAAAGGCGTCGTCACCGAGGTGACGACGCCTGTTGCGTTGGAGGTTGAAGCGACCCTTACTGCAGCAGCGACAGCACCTGCTGCGGCGTGGCGTTGGCCTGGGCGAGGATCGCCGTGTTGGCCTGCGTCAGGATCTGAGCACGCGACAGCTGGGCCGTCTCGCTGGCGAAGTCGGCATCGCGGATGTCGCTCTCGGCCGCGGTCACGTTCTCCAGGGCGACGCCCAGCGACGTGATGTTGGTCTCCAGGACGTTTTTCTGCAGCGCACCGAGTCGGCCACGCAGCGTCGCGATCTCCTGGATGGCGGCGGTCAGGATCTCCTGAGCCTTGGTGGTCTC
This sequence comes from Planctomycetota bacterium, assembly GCA_038746835.1. NCBI lineage: Bacteria > Pseudomonadati > Planctomycetota > Planctomycetota bacterium. The sequence goes on from JBCDKH010000080.1 coordinate 11,082, forward strand.
ACCGGCAACGAGGCTGGCATCGCCGCCCGAGCCGATTTGGCTGAGGAAGCCGACCTGGTTGTTGCCGAGTCGATTCGTGTTTACGCTCGCCACGCCGACGTTGACCTGGCCCTGCGAGCCGACGGTCGAGCCGACCTGGAACGTCGCACCACCGCCGGTGACGTTGAACGACTCGTTGACGGCGGTTTGCGTGCCGAAGTCAACCGAGAGCTCGAGCTCCAGGTCGAGTCCACCGACGCGGCTCTTGACGTTCAGGCCGTCAGCCACCGCGGCGGAGCCGTTGATGCTGAGCTCGGCATCGACGCCGGTGTCCCGCGTGCCGCTGGCTGCACTCCACGGGCCGCTAATGGCCTCGACGCTGACGAACTGGCTCGAGCCGTAGCCGACCGAGTCGATGTGCAGCGTCGTACCGCTGAGGTTGGCCTCGACGCCCGTCGACTCCTTGATGGAGTTGATGGCCGTTGCCATGGCGATCGTGGTGGTACCGCTCGCGAAGGTGAGCTGCTCGACACCCTTGTTGCCGGCGATCTCGAGCGTGACGACGCCCGACGCGTTGGCACCGACGGTGATTCGGCCGGTCTGAGCACTGGTCGTGACGTCGACGTCGATGGCGATGCTGCCGTTGTCGGGCAGATCCGCGCTGTTGATCTTGACGTCCGGCACATTGCTGGCCGTCACGCCGCTGAGCGTGTAGTCCAGCGCACCGTTGAGCAGGTTCTCACCGTTGAAGGTGGTGGTGTTGCTGATGCGGTTGATCGAGCCGAGGATCGCGTCGACCTGAAGCTGGTTGGCTTCGATCTCGGCCGGTGCCAGGGCACCGGTGTTGGCGGCCTCGTTGGTGAGGGCCTGGACCTGCAGGAGCAGGTTGTTGACCTCGGCGAGGCTGCCCTCGGCGGTGTTGATGACGTTGTTGGCCCGCGTCGAGTTGTCGATCGCCTGCCGGATGCCGGCCATCTCGGACCGCATGTTCTCCGACGCGATCAGGGCGGCGGGGCCGTCCTTGCCGGTGTTGATCTTCAGACCCGTGCTGAGGCGCTCCAGGCGCATCGAGAGGTCGTTGTTGTTGTGGCCGAGCGAACGCTGAGCCTGCAGCGACGTGATGTTGGTGTTGATACGCATGCGAAGGATCCTCCGTGATCCTGGGGGAACTGGGTTGTGCCGTGTCCGTCCGTGGACCGCGGCCGAGGGTCTTGTCGGAAGTCGGACGTGCGTTTCGCGAGAGTCGGACCCGCCCCAGGCGCGTCCCATAAGTGGGGCCAATAAAAACGCGACGCCCGTGCTGCGGGAGCCACTGGCCCGACGCCGCTACGCTCCCTGCCCGATGCAGACCAGCACCGAGTGGCTCGCCGACTACCTCGACCCCGTCCCTTCCACCCAGGAGGCCGGCGAGCGGCTGACCATGGCCGGGTTTCCTGTCGAGGAGGTCTCCCAAGTCGCCGGCGTCGACGTGATGGACGTCGAGATCACGTCCAACCGACCCGACCTCTTCTGCCACGTCGGCGTTGCACGCGAGCTCGCCGCCCTGACCGGCGGAGCGTTCACGCTGCCCGAAGCCAATCCGCCCGAAGCCGCTGAGTCGGCCGCGGATCGCGTCAAGGTCGTCATCGAGGCGAACGACCTCTGCCCGCACTACACGGCACGCGTCCTGACCGGCCTCAGCGTGAAGCCGGCACCCGAGGTGATGCGGCGTCGCCTTGAACACCTCGGCCTGCGTCCCATCAGCAACCTCGTCGACGTCACCAACTACGTCCTCTTCGAGCTCGGCCAGCCGCTGCACGCGTTCGACCTCGACAAGCTCGTCGGCGACACCATCACCGTCCGCCTCGCTCGAAAGGGCGAGTCGATCCGCACACTCGACGGCGTCGACCGCACACTGACCACCGCCGACCTCGTCATCGCCGACGGCGAGGGACCGGTCGCGCTGGCCGGCGTCATGGGTGGCGAACGGACGGAAGTCAGCGAGACGACGACCAACGTCCTGCTCGAAAGTGCCCGGTTCGACGCACTGTCGGTCCGTACGACCAGCCGACGGTTGAAGCTGATGAGCGACTCGTCGTTCCGCTTCGAGCGTGGCCTCGATCCAACGCTCGCCCACCGCGCCAGCCTTCGAGCTGCCCAGCTCATGCTCGAGACCGCAGGCGGGACGCTCCTCGCCGGTGCGGCCGAGGCGGGCAGCGACGCGTTCGAGACGCTCACGCCAGCCCTCCGCTGGTCGGCCCTCGAACGCCTGCTCGGCACTCAGCTCAATCGCGACGCCGTCACCAAGGCCCTAGTCGGTCTGGGTCTGTCGCCCAAGGAAGAGGCCGATCGCCTCGTCTGCACCGTCCCGAGCCATCGCCTGGACATCACGAAGGAGGTCGACCTGATCGAGGAGGCCGCCCGCGTGGTCGGGTACGACGCCATTCCGATGGCCGAGACCATCGACGTCCGCGTCAAGCCCGCCGACGTGCGGCTCGTCGCGGAAGACACGATCCGCGACGCCGCCGTTGCCGCGGGGTACTTCGAGGCGATCACCTTCAGCTTCGTCGACGACGGCCTGAGGTACTTCTTCCTGGCAGACGGCACATCGCTGCGTCGCGTCGACCCCAACGTACGCAAGGCCGACGGGCATCTTCGCCCCAGCATCCTGCCCGGCCTCGTCCAGGCGATCCGGCACAACGAGTCCGTCGGCAACGGCCCGGTCCGCGTCTTCGAAGTCGGCAGCGTCTTCTGGCAGGCTCCAACCGGTCCGGTCGAAGAGCGACGCCTCGCCCTGGCCGGCGGGGACTTCGCGACGCTGCGTGGCACGATCGACCTGTTGCTCGCGCGACTCGATGCCGATCGCCCGGTATCGGTCCGACCCTCCGAAGCGGCCGGCTACGCGAAAGGGGCGGCCGGCGAGATCGTCTGGGGCGACACCGTCGTCGGCCACATCGGGCTGCTGTCGAAGGACGTCCAAAAGCACCTCGACCTGCAGCATCAGCCCGCGATCGCCGAGCTGATCCACGGCCCACTCGTCGCCGGCTTCGAGCCCGCCGAGTCTCCGCCGCCGCTGTCGCGATTCCCGTCGGCCCGGCGTGACGTGTCGTTCGTCGTCGCCGAGGGCGTGACCTACGCCCAACTCGCCGACCTCGCCGTGGTCGAACCGAAGCTCGCCGACGTCGTCGCCGTCGAACACGGCGGCACGTACCGCGGCAAGCCTTTGGAGAAGGGCACCAAGTCCGTCACCCTCACCCTCGTCTTCCGCCGCGACGACGCCACCGTCCCGCGCGACGAAGCCGACGCGCAAGTCGCCACGCTCGTCCAACGCGCCAGCGACGCCTTCGAAGCCACGCTGCGAGCGTGAGTCGTGAGTCGTGAGTCGTGAGTCGTGAGTCGTGAGTCGTGAGTCGTGAGTCGTGAGTCGTGGGTCGTGGGTCGTGGGTCGTGGGTCGTGGGTCGTGGGTCGTGGGTCGTGGGTCGTGGGTCGTGGGTCGTGGGTCGTGGGTCGTGGGTC
>JBCDKH010000081.1 GCA_038746835.1 Planctomycetota bacterium
AACGGGTGGAGCCGGTTCGGGTAGTACGCGACGCCGCTGCCACGCCGGCCAAACAGCAGGACGCCGTCCGCACACTCGAGCGTCGCCGAGACCCCGATCGGATTGCACCGGCATGCCGCCGGCAGGTCTCGCGGGCCGAAGAGGTTGGTATTGACGAATACGCGGTAGCTCGTCCGGCTGACCCGCAACACCAGTCGCCCGTCGACCACCTCGTGCCCCTCGTACCGGCACATCGCCCCGTCGAAAAGTCGCTTGCCCAAGCGTTGCTTCTCGCGATCCCACGGTCGGCTCAGTCCACCATCGCGTGACGAGTCGCGTGACGATCCGACCCTCTCGACGATCACTTTGTTCGAAGTGAACACGCCGCGCAAGAGGATGTCGAAGGCGCTGTGGTTCACGATGCTCTTGTATCCAGGCCACGGGCGAGGGAAGAGATCGTCGGATGTCAGACGTCGAAGTACTTCGCCTGCGGGTGGTGGACGACCAGAGCGTCGGTCGACTGCTCGGGGTCGAGCATGAACTCTTCCGTCAGGTGAACGTCGATCACGTCGGGCTGGAGCAGCTCCAAGACCTTGGTTCGGTCTTCCAGGTTCGGGCACGCCGGGTAGCCGAAGCTGTAGCGGCTGCCGCGGTACTTCTGTTGGAAGAGCTTGCGTGTCTCGGTGGCGTCATCGCTGGCGAAGCCGAGTTCGCTGCGCATCCGCTTGTGCCACATCTCCGCCAGTGCCTCCGCACACTCGACGCCGAAGCCGTGGAGGTACAGGTACTCCTGATACTTGTCGGCCGCGCGTTCCTTCTCGGCGACGTCGCTGATCGGCTGGCCCATCGTGACGAGCTGAAGGCCCAGCACGTCGAACTCCTTGCTTTCGACGCTGCGGAAGAAGTCGCTAATGCACAGGTTGCGTCGGCCGTCCTGGCGGGGCAGCGTGAAGCGACAGATTTCGCGGGCCGACGGCAGCGGTGCGTCGGGCTTGACCTTGCCCTCGTCGCGGTGGGCGGCGTCGTACTCGGCGAAGTCCTTGGGGTCGTAGACGATCAGGTCGTCGCCGTCGCTCTGCACGGGGAAGTAGCCGTAGGTCACCTTCGGATCGAGCAATCCGCCGGACAGAGCTTGCTGCTTGAGACGCTCGAAGGTCGGCCGCGCTGCGTCGGCGAGCGAAGCCGCAAACGCCTCGTTGGACATCCCCTTCTTCTTAAAGCCCCACTGCCCATTGAACAGCGCGATTTCATTGATGTAGCCGAAGATGTTCGTCAGCGGCACGTCCGTCACCACGCGGCTGCCCCAGAACGGCGGGTGCGGCACCGGGTTGTCCTTGGCGATCTCGGGAATGTCGGCGGCAGCGGAGCTCTTGGGTTTGACGGCACCGGCCTTGAGCTCGCGACGCTTCTTGGCGCTGTCCGCCTGCTCATCGACGATGACGCTCACGTTCCCCTCGCCCACGTAGTCCATCACGCGAAGGCCGGCGAAGGCGTCCTTGCAGTAGAGGACCGGGCCTTCGTACAGCGCCGTCAGGTCTTCCTCGACATATTCGCGCGTCAAAGCCGCCCCGCCAAGCAGGACGGGCGGCGCGACCTTGCGGTCGTTCATCTCGGCGAGGTTGTCCTTCATGGCGGCCACGCTCTTGACGAGCAGGCCGCTCATGCCGATCGCGTCGGCCTTGTGCTCGTGGTAGGCATCGAGGATCTCGTTGATCGTCTTCTTGATGCCAATGTTGTGGACGGTGTAGCCGTTGTTGGTGAGCAGGATGTCGACGAGGTTCTTGCCGATGTCGTGGACGTCGCCCTTGACGGTCGCTAGGACGAGCACGCCCTTGGACGACTCGCCGTCGACCTTGTCCATGTGCGGCTCCAGGTGCGCGACGGCTGCCTTCATGGTCTCGGCACTCTGAAGCACGAACGGCAGCTGCATCTCACCCCGGCCGAAGAGGTCGCCGACGACCTTCATGCCCTTGAGCAGGATGTCGTTGATGATAGCCAGCGGCTTGATGTCGTTGCCCATCGCCTCGTCGAGGCGGTCGGTCAGATTCCGCTTTTCGCCGTCGATGATGTGCTTCTCGAGCTTCTGTTCGAGCGTGAGATTCTCGTCCTCGATCTCATCGCCTTGCGCCGCCTCGCCGTCCGGAAAGAGTTCGACGAAGGCGGTAAGTGGATCGAAGTCTTCTGTGCGTCGGTCGTAGATCAGGTCGAGGGCGGCGTCCCAACGCTCGTCGTCGATCTTGGTCTTGGGCAGGATCTTCGACGCGTGCACGATCGCGCTGGTGAGTCCGGCATCGCGGAGCTCGCTGAGGAAGACGCTGTTGAGCACCTGCCGCGCCGCCGGAAGCAGGCCGAAGGAGATGTTCGACAGGCCGACGGTCGTGTGGCAGCCGGGCAGTTCCTCGCTGATGCGTCGGGTTCCTTCGATCGTCTCCAGCGCGTTGCGGCGGTCCTCTTCGAGGCCCGTGCTGATGGGAAGGACGAGCGGATCGAACATCAGGTCGCCGTCACGCAGGCCGTACTTCTCGACGGCCAGATCGCGGATGCGCTTGGCGATGGAGATCTTCCGCTCCTCCGTACGGCCCATCGCGTTTTCGGGGTCCTCGTCGATCGTGCCGCAGACGAGCAGCGCGCCGTACTTCCGGGCGAGCTCGCACATCTGGCCGAACTTCTCTTCACCCTCTTCGAGGTTCGTCGAGTTGAGCGCACAGCGACCGCCCGCCAGCTTCAGACCGGCTTCGAGCACCTTCGGGTCGGTCGAGTCGAGCATCAGCGGCACGCCGACCTGCTGGACATAGCGACGCACGACTTCGTGCATGTCCCGCACGCCGTCACGCCCGACGAAGTCAACGCAGACGTCGAGGATCATCGAGCCGCCGCGAACCTCGTCGCGGGCCATGCTGACCAGGCCGTCCCAGTCTTCTTCCTGCAGGAGCCGCTTGAACTGACGGCTGCCGTTGGTGTTCGTGCGTTCGCCGACGATGAGGTACGAGTTGTCCTGGCGGACGTCGACGGTCTGCGTGAGGCTCGTCAGGCGATCTCGGCGGACGACGTCCTTGCGCAGGGAACGTCGAATGGCTTGGGTCTGTTGGGCAGTGGCAGTCATAAGGAAACACGCGTTCCTTCGCGTGGCAACAGCTTACGACACTGCACCACGAAGCGCTCTGACGAAACCTGTGACGCTTTGGGCGGCTTGGGCGTGTGGCTCGGCCGTATTCGCGGCGACCTGCTTCTACTCCTTAAGCTGCTCCCGTGGACGCCGGCTGGTACCTGCTCACGGACGTGCTGATCCTGCTGGCGGCGGCGCTGGTGTGCGGCACGATCGCCGAGCGGTTCAAACAGTCGTCGATCATCGGCTACCTCTTCGCCGGGGCCGTCGTCGGACCTGGCGCGCTCGGCTGGGTCGGCACGCACGGTGACGAGGCGGCGCAGGGCGGCGTGAACGTCATCGCCGAACTGGGCGTCTCGCTGCTGCTCTTTACCATCGGTCTGGAGTTCAGCTTCCGACGGCTGCGGAAGCTCGGTGCCGCCGCACTGGGCGGCGGGACGCTGCAGCTCACCCTCACGACGGCCGCGGCGTGGCCGGTGGCGATGTTGGTCGGTCTCAGCCCGGCAGCCGCGTTCGCGGTCGCGCTGATGGTCGGCCTGTCGAGCACGGCCTGCGTGCTCGCGCTCCTGCAGGCCAACGCCGCCGGTGAGTCACCCCACGGCCGGATGGCGACTGGCATGCTGCTTCTGCAGGACGTGGCGGTCCTGCCGGTCACGCTGCTCGTGACGGCACTCGCCGCTGGCGGAACGGCCGGGCAGATGCTGGCCGAGCTGGGGCAGGCGTTGTTGTTCTCGGTGCTGCTGGTCGTCGTCTTCCTGCTGCTGTTCAACGTCGCCGCGCCGCGTTTGCTGAACCTGAAGCAGTGGGCACGCAACCGCGAGTTCCCGATCCTCCTCGCGATCGTCATGGCGCTCGGCAGCGCGGCGCTCGCACACGAGGCCGGCATCAGCCCGGCGATCGGCGCGTTCCTCGCCGGCGTGTTGCTCGCAGAAAGCCCGTTCGACGTCCAGGTCCGGGCCGACGTCGCGTCGCTGCGGACGGTGCTCGTGACGCTCTTCTTCGCCAGCATCGGCATGCTCGCCGATCCGGTCTGGGCCGTTGCGAACTGGCATCTCGTGATCGGGGCGACGGCCGCGGTGCTGGTCGGCAAGGCTGCCATCGTGCTGGGTGTCCTGTCGCTGCCGATCAAGGGCATCAAGCAGTCGGCCGGCGTCGCGCTGGCTGCGGGGCTCTGCCTCGCACAGGTCGGCGAGTTCAGCTTCGTCCTGGCCAAGATTGCCGTCGGTGATCGCCTCGGCAACCCGGACGGCAACGGCCTGATCTCCGGCGACACGTTCCGCCTCATCGTCAGCGTGACGATCGTCACGCTGCTCGTCACGCCCTACCTCGTCCAGGCGGCACCGAAGGTCGCGGCCAAGATGAACCGCCGCTTCTGGCCCAAGGGCGTCGCTTTCGAGCCGGCTGAGACGGGTCCTGAGAAACTCGCCGTCATCAGCGGTGATCGCCTCCTCCTCGTCGGCTTCGGCCCGGCCGGTCAGCAAGTCGCCGCCGAACTGACCAGCGCCTTCGACGGTCGCGGGGACGTCATCGATCTCAACCCACGCGTCGCCGGACTCGCCGCCGAGTACGGCATGAAGGGCCACGTCGGCGACGCCACCAACGGCGAGGTGCTCGACCACGTCGGCCTGCGTCAAACTCAGCTCCTGATCGTCACGCTGCCCGACCCCGCTGCTGCACGCGAGGTGATCGCCCGTGCCCGCGCCGCCTGCCCGTCGCTCAACATCGTCGCCCGCAGCCGATACCACGTCACGCGCTGGGAGCTCATGCTCGCCGGGGCCGAAGTCGTCGTCGACGAGGAGGAGCACGTCGGCCGACAACTCGCCCACGAGGCTCTGAGCATCCTGGCGGTCGAGCCGGAAGTCGACGACGAGGACGACACCTGAGTCGGACGATGCTCGGCCGGACGGGGCTTCCGGCTCGTAGAGTCGGCCATGGCCACCCCATCGCACCGCGATGACCTGTTCATCCGTCTCACCGAGACGATGCGGTCGATCAAGTCCGCAGCGGGCGCGGTGCGTCAGGTCGCGACCAGCATCGTCGGCGGTGAGGTCGACCAGCTCGCCCGCCTCTACGGCCACGCCATCGACTATCGCGGCCCGGACCGCAATCCGGTCATCCTCATTCCGGGCATCCTCGGCTCGAAGCTCGAACAACGCGGCACCGGACGCAGCATCTGGGGCGCGTTCACCGGCGACTACGTCGACCCACGCGTCCCGGCAGACGCAAGGCTCGCGTCGCACCCGATGGAGCTCGGCACGCCGCTGTCGGCCATGGCGGACGACGTCGTGCCGGTAGGCGTGCTGGACAAGTTCAAGTTCGCTCTGGCGGGTCTGCCCGTCGCGACCAGTGCCTACGTCGACATCATCCGCACGCTGTCAGCCGGCGGATACAGCGAGGAGTCGTGCGGCCACATCGCTGACAACGAAGACGGCAGCTCCAGCATCGATCGCGAGCCCGGCCTGGCCAACGACGCGTTCCAGTTCGCCTGGGACTGGCGTCGCGACCTGAGCGAGTCGGCCGTCAAACTGCACGACTTCATCCAGCGGCGTCGCGATCACGTTCGTGCGTGCCGGGTCAAACGCGGCATCGACGACGGCGGCCCGATTCGGTTCGACCTCGTGGCCCACTCGATGGGCGGCATGCTGGCTCGCTACTACCTGATGTACGGGCCGGACCGCGTCCCGGACGACGGGCCGCTCCCGCCGCCGAGCTGGAAGGGCCTCGAAGAGATCGGCCGACTCGTCATCGTCGGTACGCCATCATCCGGCAGCGTGCACAGCCTCGAAGAGCTCGTCACCGGCAAGAACGTCAGCCCGACGCTCCCGTTCTACGAGCCGGCTGTCCTGGGCACGATGCCAGGCATCTACCAACTGCTGCCGAGGCCGAAGCTCGCTCGCATCCTCGACGAAAAAGACCAGGGCGTCGATCTGTACGACGTCGAGGCCTGGGAGCGATTCGGCTGGAGCCTGCTGGACGAGGGTCAGGCGTCCGTCCTCGAATCGCTTCTGCCCGACGCCGATGCCAGCGAGCGGCGTCGCATCGCACGCGATCACCTGGCCAAGATCCTCCAGCGCGTCCGTCGCGTTCACGAGGCACTCGATCAGCACGTCGAGATGCCCCGCAACTCCGACGGCAGGCGTCCGTCGACTCACCTCATCGCCGGCGACCTGAAGGAGACCACCTGCGTCCTACGCGTCGACAGCGAAGGCAAACTCTCCTCCGGCGGCACCAGCCCGGGCGACGGCGTTGTCACGCGGGCCTCGGCCCTGGGCGACGAACGCATCGCCCTGCCCTTGGAGGACCGTCCGCTACGCCTGCAGTCGCCGGTGGCCTGGGACTCGGTCACCTTCCTCCCCGCCGACCACATGGGCCTGACGCGGCACCCGATCTTCGTCGACAATCTGCTGCACTTGCTGCTCGAAGCCCCCCGCGGCTGACCGTTCCAAATGCTTGACGCCACCGTCGACCGGCCTAGCCTGAAGACCCGCAGCTCGTGAACGCGAGCCCATGGGGCGATTAGCTCAGTTGGCTAGAGCGCATCCCCGACACGGATGAGGTCACAGGTTCGAGCCCTGTATCGCCCACTTTTCCCACGACGAGCGGGCACCAACATCACTGAGACCAAGCTGTGACCGCGGTGTGTTTTGTCACCGTCCGCAGTCAGCTGTGTTGATTCGGAGCAGTGAACGGCTCATGCGAGTTCGGTCAGCGAGGCGTCACGTCGTTCGTCGACGCCACAGGAGTCCGAGTGCGCAAAGCGACGCTCCGGCGAGGCCAGGCTCAGGCACGGTGGCGGCCCAGGCGTCCATCATCGCCAGGTCGGCCGCCGGGGCGGAGGAGCCGAAGTTGCTACGGAGAATGCCGAAGTCGGCCAGGTCGACGACGCCGTCCTTGTTGAAGTCGCCATCGAGGCGTGTGACGTTGCCGCTACTGCCGAAGCCGGCTCGCAGCAGGCCGAAGTCGGCGAGATCGACCGTGCCGTCGAAGTTGGCATCGCCGGCGATGGCGGAGTCGAGGGTCGTGATCGCCACGCCCTGGCGACCGTCGGCGAGGCTGTAGCTGTAGGCGACTTGGCCGAAGTCGTTGACGTCGCTGCCCGCGTTCGCACGGGCTCCACCCTCGAAGATGCCGAAGTCTGTGATCGTGCTGCCGTCGAAGGCGTCGCCTTTGCGGGCGATGCTCGTCAGGCCCAGCGCGTCGTCGTAGAAGAACAGGCCCCGCTCGTCGAAAGGGATGCCGCCGTCCTGGAGGTCGATGTCGGCGAGGAAGACGAGCTGGCCGAGGTTGTTAGACGCCGGTTCGAACAAGTCTACTAGCACGCCTCTGAACATGCCGTCGCTGGTCGGGGCGGCCTGTCCCTCGCGAGCGATGCTCACTAGCGAACCAACGGCCCCGTCGCCGCGGTAGATGCCGCGGTTGTCGCTGATCCCACCACTCGTGCCGGTGAGGGAGGCGACGAACGCCGCCTGCCCCGCGTCGTTCAGGACCGGGCTTAAGAAGCCTGAGAAGCTGCCGTTGCCGTCGGGGGCACCCTGCCCCGCGCGGGCGATGGTCACCAGCGAGCCTGCCATCCCGTCGCCGCGGTAGAGGCCGCTGCTGTCGCTTCCCCCGCCGCTCGTGCCGGTGAGGAAGGCGCGGAACGCCGTCTGCCCCGCGTCGTTGAGGGCGATGGTGTCGAAGCTCGAGAAGCTGCCATTGCCCTCGGGCACGGCCTGTCCCTCGCGGGCGATGTTCACCAGCGAGCCGGCGCTCTCGTCGCCGCGGTAGACGCCGCTGTTGTCGCTCGACCCTCCGCTTGTGCCTGTGAGGTCAGCGCGGAACGCCGCCTGCCCAGCGTCGTTGAGGGCGATGCGCGATGAGAAGAAGCCCGAGAAGCTACCGTTACCCTCGGGCGCGGCCTGCCCAGCGCGAGCGATGTTCACCAGAGAGCCGGCGGTCCCGTTGCCGCGGTAGATGCCGCTATTGTCGCTGTTCCCGCCGCTTGTGCCTTTGAGCGAGGCGCGGAACGCCGTTTGCCCCGCGTCGTTGAGAGTGACGCCAGAATAGAAGAGGCCCGAGAAGCTGCCGTTGCCGTCGGGGGCGGCCTGCCCCTCGCGGGCGATGTTCACCAGCGAACTGGCGGTTCCGTCACCGCGGTAGATGCCGCTGCTGTCGCTGTTCCCACCGGTCGTGCCGGTCAGGTCGGCGTTGAACGCCGTCTGCCCCGCGTCATTGAGGGTGAGGCCAGAAAAGGAGAAGCCCGAGAAGCTGCCGTTGCCGTCGGGGGCGGCCTGTCCAGCTCGGGCGATGTTCACCAGCGAACCGGCAGTTCCGTCACCGCGGTAAATGCCGCTGTTGTCACTGTTGCCACCGGTCGTCCCGGTGAGGTCAGCGCGGAACGCCGTCTGCCCGGCGTCGTTGAGGGTGAGGTCAAAAAAAGAGAAGTTCGAGAAGACGCCGTTGCCCTCAGGCGCGGCGGTGATGGTGTCGGAGACGACGGTGGTCACTCCGGTCGCGGCCGGCCCGTTGAGCGTCGCGGCCCACGCCGGCAACGCGTGGACGATCGGCAACACGGCAGCCGCAAGCCACGCGGAGAATCGGCGATTCATTTGGTTGGTCACGAAGTCCCGTGCAGGTCGAATGGTGCAGTCTCTCCCGCACTGCCCCACGGCATGCGGCGCTCAACGTACCGGATCGGCCGTCGCCGGCAAGCGGAATTGGCGCGTCGCGAGGGTTGGTGGCGCGGTTCGCGGTGGAACAAATGTGGTGGCGGACGCCGGCGTTTGGGAGATGTCGAGACGTCCCCTTCTCAGTCACCAATGGGTTAGTGTACCCGTCCATGTCGATGCCATCGCCCGGGAACGAACGGCTGCAGCTTCGCCGTCGTCAGATTCATCTGGACTTTCACACCAGTCCGGACATTCCGGCTGTCGGTGTGGACTTCGATCCGGACCAGTTTGCCGACACGCTGGCAGAGGCTGGGGTGGACTCGGTGACGTGCTTTGCCAGGTGTCATCACGGGCACGTCTACTACCCGACGGAGCGGTTTGCGGACCTCGTGCATCCGCACTTGCAGCGGCCGAACCTGCTGGGCGAGCAGATCGAGGCGTGTCACGCGCGGGGCATTCGCGTGCCGATCTACATCACCGTCCAGTGGGACCACCTTCAGAGCCGGCGGCACCGCGACTGGATCATGGTCGACGAGAACGGAGCCGACGTCGGCGGGAAGCCGCTGACGCCCGGGTTCTACCACTTCCTGGACGTGTCGCACCCGGGCTATCGGCGTTTTCTGTTCGACATGGTGGCGGACCTCGTCGCGAACGTGCCGGCAGTGGATGGGTTCTTCTTCGACATCACACAGAGCCGGTTCTCCTATGCGTCGCACTGGCTTGAAACCCTTCGCGAGCGCGGGCTGGACGTGAAGAGCGAGCACGACCGCGACCAGTTCGCACGCGACGTGATGGACACGTGGAAGCGCGAGATGACGGCGTTCATCCGCGAGCTTCCGGGTTGCAAGAGCGAGGAGACGACAATCTTCTACAACGCCGGGCACGTCGGCCCGAAGGACCGCGTGGCGGCGGAGGCGTTCACGCACTTCGAGCTCGAGTCGTTGCCATCGGGCGGCTGGGGATACATGCACTTTCCGACGGCCGCCCGGTACGCGCGGACACTGGGCAATCCGATTCTGGGGATGACCGGCAAGTTCCACACGACCTGGGGCGACTTCGGCTCCCTCAAGAATCGCCCCGCGCTCGACTTCGAGTGCCTGCAGATGGCGGCCCACGGTGCGGTCTGTTCCGTCGGCGATCAGCTGCACCCGCGCGGCACGCTCGATCCGGCGACATATCGGCTCATCGGCGAGACCTACGCGAAGGTGCAACGCGTCGAGCCGTGGTGCACGGGCAGCACGCCGGTCACGGAGATCGCACTCGTCACGCCCGAAGGCATGACCGGCCCGGGCGTCGGCGGAGCGGCCCAGGGCGGAAAGCTTCCCGAGGCGATCGCCGCCGCAAACCGAGTCCTGCAGGAGCTCGCATTCCAGTTCAGCATCGTCAGCGATGCCGACGACCTGTCGCCCTACCGACTCGTCATCATTCCAGAGGGTGTTCCGCTCGTCGGCGAGCTCGCGCAGAAGCTGGAGGCCTACCACGACGCGGGCGGGACGCTGGTCTTGATCGCACCGGACGGTGCGCAGTGCGATCCGGGCTTCCTCGCCGATGTCTTTTCCGTCGAAGTCGACGGAGACGCGGCGACTGCTCCGGAGTTCGTTCGTCTCGGCAAAGGCTTCGCGACCGACCTCGACGCGTCGGCGTACGTCATGTATCGACGCGGCAGAAAGCTTTCGCAGCTCGAAGGGTCGAAGGTGCTGGCATCGAGCGAGCCGGCGTACTTCGACCGGACGGCCGAGCACTTCTGCTCGCACCAGCACGCCCCGAGCACGATGGTCGAGACCAACCCGGCCATCCTCCGCTCGCGTCACGGCCGAGCGATCACGTTCGCTCATCCGCTGTTTCTGACGCACTTCGACAATGCCGCTCGGTGGTGCAAAGTGATGCTCGCAACCGCGATCGAGTTGATCATGCCGGGCCGCCTCGTTCGACACGACGGCCCGTCGACGCTGCTGTGCCACCTGACCCACCAGCCGCAAGAGCAACGGCGAGTCCTGCACCTGCTGCACTACGTGCCCGAGCGACGTGGCAAAGAGTTCGACGTCATCGAAGACGTACTGCCTCTTCACAATCTGACCGTGTCGATCGAGGCCGACAAGGCGGTGGCGGCCACGCTCCAGCCGGAGGGCATGAAACTGCATACCGACTACGCCGACGGGCGACTGTCGGTCCGCGTGCCGAAGCTCGAAGGCCACGCGATGATCGTGCTAGACGACTGACGTCGTCCGTCACGCGAGCGTCGCTAGATGATCGGCGAGCGGTGTGCCGTCTTTGCTTGTGCCGCAGAGATGGACGGTGATGCCCATCGCCTTCGCGGCAGCGGCTTTGGCGGCGAGGGCGCGGTCGGCGGATGACGCATCGTCGGCGTAGACGAGTTGGATGTGGTTGGCCTGGTGCTGGGCCATCATCTGGTCGCGCGTGACGCCGTACGTCACGCCGTGCATGATCGGCCACTGCGGGGTCGTGTTGTCCCAGCGACGCTGCGTCTCTTCGATCGGCAGGTCGATCGCCTTGCTGCGGCCGATGTCCATGTGGAGCGCGTCGTCCGCGACGTAAATGCGAGACCAGACGCACTCGCCGGCCTTGCTGATGCCCTTGATCGTCCCGCCGCCGAGTCGGAAGTACATGGGCGGCTGACGCTCGCTGGTCGCGTCACGCCAGCCGTTGGGGAAGTGCGTCGGCGGAACGCTACCGCTGATCTCGAAGACCCAGACGTACTCGTCGGTCGTGCCGCTCTTGTCCGGGTCGCCCCACCGCAGGTCGTGCAGCGTGTTGTCGGGCTGCATGCCCATCGCCCGCCAGATGCGATCGGTCAGCAGGCCGTCGAGGCCGGCGCATTCGTCGACTTCGTTGAAGTGCGGGATCGGCCGGCCGTCGAAAATGACGTCGCCGGCGGCGTTCTTGACCGGCGGACGCACAGAGCAGTTGAGTGTGCCTTCGACGAGGTCGCTCGCCGGGGCGAGGTCTTTCAGGCCCTGCTGGTACTGGATGCCGATGGTGTCGCAGCCGAAGTCGTCGGCGATGCGGCAGGCAGCGATGTACATGCGGCACTGCTGCTTGACCTGGTTCTCCGTGAGATCGTCCACTTCGTTCGGGCCGAATTGGAAGTTGATGCCGGCCTGCTTGTACCAGTCGAAGCACGCCTCGGCCTCGTCGTCGGTGACCTCCTGCATGCCCGCGTAGAGCGCGGACTGGCTGAGACGCTCCTTGTAGACGCCGGTCGGATTGAGCAGGTGGTCCGGGATGATCGCGTTGAACATGCCCATGCACCCTTCGTCAAAGACGCCCATGATCGCCGGCTTGGCCTGAAGCTCGGCCGCGACGGCTTCGCCGAGTTCCTTCTCGGCTTGCGGAAGCTTGCCGAGTGGTGTGACGTGCGAGGTGTCGTGGCCGACGCTGCCGGTATCGAGCCACGTCTTGACTTGGTTGCGGAAGCCCTCCTCCTCAAACGACTCGGCCCAGAGCAGCGAGTACGCCTTGCCCGCCTTGGTGAGCGAGCCGCGTAGATTGAGCGCGCCGACCAACCCCGGCCACGTGCCTGACCAGTTGGCCAGGATCAGGATCGGCCCGCGATGCCGCAGGAGGCCAGGCATCAGGTGGTGGCTGTACTGCCAGACGGCCTCGGCGACGACGAGCGGTGCGTCGGGGTGAATGCCAGCGAAGACCTCTCGGCCGCGCTTCTGGCTGTTGATAAAGCCGTGGCTGCCGTGCGGCGTCTCAATCGTGCCGTGGGCCCGCTGGAGCCTCCACCCGAATGCTTTGAATGCGTCAGTAGCGTCGGATTCGAGCTCCTGCTGAGCGGCCCAGCAGACGGCGTTGGCGGTATCGCGCAGGTCGCCGTTGGCGATGAGTAGAGCAGTCTTTTCGGGAATCGAGGCGGGCTGGGGAAGGGTCGGTGTCTGGTAACTCATGGTAATCGGTTATGGGGGACCTCCACCATAACAGACTTGTCAAAACGCGTCACCCGGCCGCCACGCTGCGTCGGTAGCTTTCGACTTCCCACGTCTCGATGAAGCGTCGGTGGGCGTCGCTCATGTGCCGAACCCCGCCGAGTGCGTCGGCGTCGTGGAGGATCGCCGCGGCGTCGAGCCAGAGGTCGCGCGTCGTCGTGGCAAGCTTGTCCGTCTCTCGAAAGGCGACCAAACCCGCGCCGGCAACGAGCGCGGCCCAGGGTTCGAAGCCCGTCCTGGCGACGTAGTCCGCGTGGGCCTTGGCGAAGTCATCCGGTACCTCGAGCCACATCGGAACGGCCCGGCAGTAGACGATGTGGTCCGGCGTCAACGCCCCGGCCAGTGCAGCTTCGGTCAAGCGCGGGTTCGTCACGACTCGAGCGATCGGCGGCGACGCGTCCGTGACAACTCTGAAGGCCGGATCGAACGCCTCCGCTGCCTTGGCCGAGTCGATGAGCTTGGCGGCGTCGAGTTGTGCGGGCTTGTCGGGCGTTGGCAGCAGGTCGTCCAGCGGCGCGATGACATCGCGTGTGATGCGATCGATCGACGACGCACTGTCACCGGCGACGATCAGGCCGTGGTTTTCGAGGAAGATCGCATCGGCACCGGGCTGCTTCGCGAGCGACGTGCGGAGGGCTCCGGCGAGAATGAACCCCGGATCGACATACGGCTGCCAGACGACGCGCGATCCGAACAGGTCCTGCGTGATCGCCTCGCCGCGGACGCAGCAGGTGACGGCGTTCACCTTCGTCGCGTGCGTGTGGACGACGAACGGCTGCGGCATCAGGTGATGCAGCAACGCCTCGACGCTCGGCCGCTGTCCCTTGTCGGGATAGACGCGAGCCGCCATGACGCGTTCAACAAAGGCGGCCTCGCGGGCCTTGGGCTCGTCGGGCAGATCCGCATCGAGCAGTTCGGCGAGTCTGTCACGATCCAGCTCCACGAAACCATCCGCCCCGATCGTCGCCAACGCATGCCCGCTGGCTTTGACGAAAAGCCTGTCATCTGTCTTGAACGACGTGTTGCCACCGCCCGCGAGAACGAAAGCGGGGTCCGACCCGTATCGCCGCGAAATCGCCACGAGCTCATCAACTGGCGTGCTCATTTGTAAAGCACCGTAGCGACAAGCACTTAGTCGGAAGTGTCCGGTTCGGCGTTGGTCGGTTGAGACCCGACGCCGTGTGGATTTCCGAGAGCAGTCTCGGAAGCGCGATCAATCGGGATGACTTCAAGCTGCTGCTCCGCTTCGACGACGACTCTGCCGAGCTGGCCCAACGGGACCGGCGCTGAGCTGCCAGTGCTTAAGCCGAACGTTGCCCCCTCGGCGGACTAAGCCATTCTCAGCTTCGACGAGTTGTCAGAGTGACGACCTCGAACACGCCAAATCGTCCTTTCAAATAGTTATCGCTTGAACAATTCACTTGCGGTTGTACCTAGGTTGCAGGTGCAGCAGTGCATGGCGGTCGCACGACCGTCGGAGGCAGGCCTGGCTTTGAGTCGCTATCGAGGATCCTCCAATGCAACCCATGCTCGAAAACTCTGAGGCAAACGCGGGCAAGCCGACCGTCATGATCGTCGGCGGTGGGTTTGGTGGTCTTGCCGTCGCCAAGGGCCTGCGAAAGGCCGACGCGAACGTTGTGCTGCTTGATCGCGAGAATCACCACGTTTTTCAGCCGCTGCTGTATCAGGTGGCGACGGCATCGCTTTCGCCTGAGAGCATCAGCGCACCGATTCGGGCCGCGCTGACGAAGGCGAAGAACTGCCAGATCGTGCTGGACGAGGTGGTCGACATCGACGTCGAACGTCGGCGTGT
>JBCDKH010000082.1 GCA_038746835.1 Planctomycetota bacterium
CGCCACAGCGCCAAGGGGAAAGCTGGAGCGGGCGACACGCAGGTCGACGCTCACCGCAAAAGTAGCAGCACGACGCCCGTCATGGCGACGACCGCGCCGATGACCGCGCGCAGCGTCACGCGGTCGCCAGTGGCAGCGGCGAGGGGCAGGATCCAGATGGGCGTGGTCGACAGCAGCGTCTGCGTCGGACCGGCCGGGGCGTTGTCGAAGGCGGCCTGCTGGAGCCAGATGCCGCCGAAGGTGCCCATCAGCGCCGCCGCCGCGACGTAGAGCCAGACGCGCCCCGGCACGCCGCCGGTACGCTTTCCATTGCCCATGATGATCGCCAGCGGGATGAGTGCGATCGTGGAGATGCCCAGCCGGAAAAACGCCGTCGTCAGCGGTGGGAGGTCGCTGTCGAGCAGCGCCTGGCGATTGATGAGGGCACCGATCGCTTGGCCCAGCGCCGCGAGAAGCCCGAGCAGCAGACCGGCTCGGAAGGACGAATCACCCACAAAGTCAGGTCGCTGCGACCCTGCGGGTCGCAGTCGGTCGAAAGCTCCCGCACGGTCCGCTGCGACCCGCTGGGTCGCAGCTACCTGCGAGTCCTCCACTTTCCCAGTCGTTCGTTCGAGGACGACCCAGGTGACGCCGGTGATCGTGAGCGCGATGCCGACGAGTTGCCACGGTCCCAGGCGTTCGCCGAGGAACGCGACGCCGCCCAGGACGGTCATGGGCGTGCTGGTCAGGAAGAGCAGGGCGACGCGGCGCGGGCCGATGCGGTTGACGCTGGCGAAGTAGCACGAGTCGCCCGCCGTGATGCCGATGACGCCGCTGATCGCCAACAGCAGCAGCACGCGCATCGGCTCGTCGGCCAGCGTTTTAAACGCGCTTGGCTGGGTGATCGCCAGCACCACACCGAAGAGCAGTGTGACGGCGACGCCCTTGATCGCGTTGAGCCGGACCGGCGAGATGGCGGTGCCGGCCTTGCCGTAGAGGATCGTCGCCGCCGCCCACAGCATCGCCGCGGTCACGGCCGCGGTGTAGCCGAGTGTCTCGCCTGTCACGACGACGTCCCTGCCGCGCTGGCGTTGCTACCCACCGCCACTGGCTCAGGCGTCGGCGTGGTCGTTGGACGCTGCCAGCGAAGGTGCATGCGCCAGTGGGCGTCGTCGCGCTCCGGAAAGTCGAGCCGGTAGTGCACGCCGCGACTCTCCGTGCGTGCCTCTGCCGCGGCGGCGACGAGGGAGCAGACGCCCAGCATGTTCTGAAGCTCCCACCCCTGCTTGATCGCGGCTGCGTCGCCGTTGACGAAGCCCGTGCCACCCAGCGTCTTGTCCATGACGTAGCGACCCCAGAAGTCGATGATTTCCCGGGTTTCCCCAAGGCGATCGCCGGTCCGCTCAATGCCGGCGTTGCGCCACATGACGCTCCTCAGGCTGCTGCGGACGTCGGAGATGTCCAGCTGCGTGCGATCGCTGGCGGGTTGATCGTGACGCAGCTTCTGTGGGAACGTGTCGCCGACGTCACTCGCCGCGGCGGCTGCGTGGATGCCGGCCCGACAGCCGAAGGCCAAGCCCTCGAGCAGCGAGTTGCTCGCCAGGCGATTGGCCCCGTGCAGGCCGGAGCAGGCGACCTCGCCCACGGCATACAGGCCGGGCACGGTCGTCTGCCCGTCGTGATCGCTCGCGACGCCGCCAATGAAGTAGTGGGCGGACGGGTGGACCGGAATCGGCTTCTTCGTCGGGTCGAGGTCGAAGTCGCCGCACAGCCGCATGATCGTCGGGAACCGCTTGCGGAAGGCGTCGGCGTCGAGGTGCCGCACGTCGAGGTAGACGTGCGTGTGGCCGGTCTTGCGGATCTGCTCGACGATGCCGCGGCTGACGACGTCGCGTGGTGCGAGCTCGCCGTCCGGGTGGTAGTCGTGCATGAAGCGGTGCCCGTCGCGGTCGATCAGTCGGCCGCCCTCGCCTCGGACGGCTTCGGTGACGAGCGCTCGCGCGCTGCCGGCGACGTAGAGCGTGGTCGGGTGGAACTGCATGAGCTCCACGTCCTTCAGCACGGCCCCGGCACGCCAGGCCATCGCGTGGCCGTCGCCGGTGGCGATCTTCGGATTGGTCGTCTCGCGGAAGAGCATGCCCGCGCCGCCGGTGGCGAGGATGGTGCGCTTGGCCCAGACGACCGTCAACCGACTGTCGATGATCGCAAGGCACCCGACGGCCGCGTTGTTGTTATCCGTGTCGGTGAGCACGTCGAGCGCGAAGGCCTTCTCGACGACGCTGATGCTCTCGCGTTCGCGAACGGTGCGGACGAGCGTGTTGGACAGCTCCTGGCCCGTCGCGTCGCCGAACGCGTGGAGAATGCGGGCGGCGGAGTGACCGGCTTCGAGGCCGAAGGCGAGGTCATAGGGGTTGCCCTGGGCGGCGTCTTTGTCGAAGTTCGCGCCCCATTCCAGCAGCTCCAGCACCCGGGCGGGGCCTTCCTCGACGACGAGTCGGACACTCGCCTCGTCGCACAGGCCCGCCCCGACGCCGATCGTGTCGGCGAGGTGGGCGTCGGTGGAATCCAGCGGCGAGAGCACGGCAGCGATGCCGCCCTGGGCGTACCACGTGTTGCTCTCGACCACCGTGTCCTTGGCGAGCAGGATGACGTCGCTTCCAGCGTCGGCCGCGGCGATGGCGGCCCGGAGCCCAGCGACTCCGCCTCCGACGACCAGGACGTCGCACTGCCGCTGGGGCAGACGTCCCGCCTTGAACGGCACGAGGTATCGGCGGCTTGTCAGCGCGTTCGCCACCGGCCAGCGTAGGGAGCAGCGGCCGGGCGCTGCCCAGTTTCAAGAGAACCCGGACGGCAACTCCGTCATCGCAATCGGATCGCAGCAGAGTCGAGGGACCTCGTCGTCGCCTTCGGTCACGGGCCAGAATCAGGCGAGGTCCTTCGACTCGCTGCGCTCGCTCGGGATGACGGAGTGGAGGATCGGAGACGCTCTAGTGCTTTGGCAGTGTGAGCGTGAAAATAGCGCCTTTCCCCAGTTCGCCCGATACTTCTATTCGGCCGGCATGGGCTTCTGCTATACGTTTGGTGATTGCAAGCCCGAGGCCGGTTCCACCTTTACGTCTTGTGTAATAAGGATCGAATAGTCGAGACCGATCTTCAATTGATATTCCTGGGCCAGTGTCGGCGACGGCGATGGCGATCTCTCGGCCGCGGGGCTCGACGGCGACGCGGACGGTGCCGCCGGCGGGGGTGTGTTGGACCGCGTTGAGGAGCAGGTTCAAGAGCGCCTGCTTGAGCAGGTTGGCATCGGCGTTCGCGACGGCGGGGCGAACGCCCGCCGTGTCGAGCGTGACCCGCGAGGCTGAGGCTTGCGGCGACAAGAAATCGACAAGATCGAGCGTCACCTCGTCGACCGCGACGGCGGAAAGTTGGGGCTCGATCTGACCGGCGTATCTGAGGAAGCCGTCGAGAATTTCACGGAGACGGCCCGCTTCTTTATGGACGCCGTCTAGTCGCCGACGCATACGCGCCAGTACCCGACGGCGTTCATCCAGCTCGGGACCGCGGGCGGTGGCGGTGGCTTCGAGGCGGTCGACGCGATCGTCCAACTCTTCCCGAAGGAGTTGCAAGTTGAGCTGGAGTGTGGATAGCGGATTCTTGATCTCGTGGGCGAGACCAGCGGTGAGCATGCCGAGCTCCCCCATGCGCTCCACGTGGGCCGCCCGTCGCTCGAGCCGGACGACCTTCCGTAGGCCCCACCAGAGCAGGAGCAGCAGAGCGATCCCGACGAGGCTCGCCCCGACGAGCATGCCGCTCGCAAACCCCTCGGCCATCGGTAGAAACGGAACCAACGCGACAGGTTACGCCCGGGCCGTCGTAGCCGGCCTGGGTGCGATCAGCCGACGAAGGCTTCGTCCGGATCGTCCAGCGGCAGTCCGTGGTAGAGGTCGGTCTCGCGTTTGCCGACGGTGGTGGGCTTTTCCTGAGGAAAATCGTCCTTCTTCGGCTGCTTCGGATCGTCGCGCGACGACAGGTCCTTTCGGATGGCCTGTCGCTTCTGGCGTCGCTCCTTGCGTGAGGCCTTGGACTTGGAAGGCTCCTTCTCACCCGGCTCGGGCGGAGCCGGCGGGGCTAAACGCTTGACGGCTAGGGCACTCAGGCCCTTGTCGCCCTGGGAGAGCACGTAGGAGATTTTCTCGCCGTCCTTGAGGACGCGAAAGCCGTCGCCGGTGATGGCGCTGAAGTGGACGAAGACGTCTTCGCCCTCGGGTCCGTCGACGAAGCCGAAGCCCTTTTTGACGTCGAACCATTTGACCTCGCCCTCGACGCGATCGCCTTCTTCCTCAACGACTTCGGCCGGTGCCGCATCAGCCGGCGGGGCATCGTCGGTGGGAGCGGGGGCGTCTTCGACCTGTTCTTGGGCGACTTCGGGCATGCGGTTTGGGGATGGAACTGCTCGGAACTTCACGCCGGCCAAGGCGGCCGGGCGTGGCGAGCCTACGGAACTCGCCCGACTTCGCAAGCCGACTTCCCAGCCGGCGGTCGGGATATGGGCGGCTTAGGGTCTGTCGATGCCACGCGAGCGAGTCGTCTCCGCCCAGGCCCGCTCCGACGAAGCCGCTGCCGGCAAGGCGGACAAGCCGCTTCACGCGACGCTCCGGCCCGAGCGGTTCGACCATTACGTTGGCCAGCGGGACCTGCTGCGGAAGCTGCGGATCACCGTCCAGGCGGCTGATCAGCGGGGCGAGCCGGTTGACCACACGCTCTTCCACGGCCCGCCGGGCTTGGGCAAGACGACGCTGGCCCACGTGATCGCCAACGAGATCGGCACCAAGGCCCACGTCACGGCCGGGCCGGCTCTGACGAAACCGGCGGATCTGGTCGGCGTGGTGACGAGCCTCGGCACTGGCGACGTGCTCTTCATCGACGAGATCCACCGCCTCAGCCGCGTCGTCGAGGAGTACCTCTACGTGGCGATGGAGGACTACAAAATTGACATCACCCTCGACTCCGGCAGCCACGCCCGCGTCGTCACGATGCCGGTCAAGCCGTTCACGCTCGTAGGTGCCACAACCCGCATTGGCTTGCTGACGGCACCCATGCGGGCACGGTTCGGCTTGGTCGAACACCTCGATTTCTACCCGCCGGCGGACCTTTTGGTGATCCTGCAGGCCAACGCCCAGAAGCTCGGCGTGAAGGCGGAGGCAACGGCCTTGGAGGAGCTGTCGCACCGCAGCCGGGGCACGCCGCGGGTGGCGAATCGGTTGCTTCGGCGGGTGCGCGACTTCGCCAGCGTCGAGGGTGACGGCGACATCACGGCCGACCTGTGCCGGCGTGCGTTGGAGCTGGAGGGCATCGACGCGATCGGCCTGGATGCGCTGGACCGCAGCTTCCTGCGTGCTCTGATCGACGTCTACAGCGGCGGGCCTGCGGGCATCGAGGCGGTCGCTGCGACGCTCGGCGAGGAGCGTGACACGCTCGAGGACGTCATCGAGCCCTATCTCCTCCAGCAGGGCCTGCTCGCGCGAACCCGGCAGGGCAGGCGTGTGACGAAGAAGGCGTACGACCACCTCGGGCTTCCGATGCCGGAGTCGGCCGATTCCGGGCTTTTTGCTTAGTTTTCCTTGAAAACAAGCCGGCCCACGGACGCTCGTCCGTGGGCCGGCATCGATCGAATCGCAGGGCGATTACTCCTCGGTTGCGGCGAGGGCGACGAGGGCCTGGGCGATCTTGACGTACTTGAGGTTGGCCAGCTCTTCGACGGTGTCGACGCCGAAGGCTTCCTTGAGGTGCTTGGAGTCGCCTTCGCTGACGCCCTGGATGGCGTGCGGGGGCATCTTGATGATCTCGCGGAGCGGCTTGGTCTCCAGATCCTTCATGACGGCGTTGTTGATATTCATGGGACGCGGAGCTTATCAAAAACTGGCCACGATCGCCTAGGCGCGATCTATCGGACGTCAGCTCTTCATCCGATCCAGCAGCACCACAGCCATCGGTCCGAAGATGAAGACCGGCACCCAGCACACCAGAGCCGGCCAGCGCATCGTCAGGGCGGCGGGCAGGGCCTCGGGCGGCTCGCGGGCGATCATCTGGCAGAGGAAGATCGTCCCCATGGCCGAGCCGATCAGCAGCAAAGTGCGACCCGCGGCCTTGCGGAGCTCGCCCGGCTGACGTGTCAGCACGGCCGGTACGGCCAGCAGGATCAGGACGAGGTTCATGACGTGCCCAGCCAGCCTCGCGTGCTTTGCCCGCACGAGGTCCGGCGGTGCTCCGCCTCGAAGGGCGGCACCCTCGAGCAGGTCGGTGATCTGGCCGGTCGACAGCAGGTCGTAGTAGCTGCCGCCGGCTCCGACGGAGAGGTCGGCGGCGCGGGCGAGCTCGACGTCCTTCGGGCGAAGCACCGTTTCCCACGTTTGCGTCGCCCGGAGGTTGGCATCGCTCATGGTGCCGAAGTCGGCGCGTTCGAGCACGTCGTCATTGCGCAGGCCGTTGGTCAGCAGCCAGGACGAGGTTGCCGGGTCGAAGACGGCCTCGTCCGCGGTGAGCAGGCCGAGACGGACGTCGCCGTCTTCGCCGGTGGGGCGATCGATGACGGTGACATCGACGGCCGTCGCGGGTCGAGCGCCGTCGGTGCTGGCGGGCGTGAACTGGGCGGCCATGAAGACGGTGCCGTCTCCGGCGGGCGTGGGTTCGACGATGAACGACTCGCGCTCGCCCGAGGCCGCCTCCCAGCGTTCGAGCGTCAACCAGCCGGCCATGCGTGGGACGACGAGCTCCTGGTTGATCGGCTGGACGACGAAGTTGATCGCCGCCGCCGCGACGACGATCGGAGCGGCGACGCGAATCAACGGCACGCCCGCCGCGAGCAGCGCGGTCAGCTCGTTGAACCGGCTCATCCGCATCAGCGTGAACGCCGCCGCGACCACC
Organism: Planctomycetota bacterium; assembly: GCA_038746835.1. Classification (NCBI taxonomy): domain Bacteria; kingdom Pseudomonadati; phylum Planctomycetota; species Planctomycetota bacterium. The sequence continues at coordinate 6,904 of JBCDKH010000082.1, forward strand.
GGGATGATGCCGGCGAGCTGGCCGTAGATGAACAGGCCCTGTGCGGTGTAGTACAGCACGACGCCGCGCATCGCCTCCCAGAACGACCTGGTCTCGTCGCCGCCGCGGGCGATCTCGTCGAAGTTGAAGAAGGCGTCCATCATCACGTACAGCCCGACGAGGACGACGAGGCTCGCGAGGTAGTTGCGGACGAAGGCCGCGAGGATGGTGCGGTCGATGGTCTTCAACGCGATGGTCGGGTCGAGGCGGTCGACGGAACGAGGTCGGTGCGAACGTACAGGCGGCGGCGATCGCCCGCGACGAATCGATAGCCGGCGGTAAGCGCGTCCTCCTGCGGGTAGTCGAATCGCCCAAGGATCAGAATGTCGGGCCGGTTGGCTTCGATCATGTCGGCGATGGCGGCGTCGCTGAGTTCGCCGCGGCGACGACGTTTCATCGACGGCACGGCCGCCTCTGGCAGCGGCAGTCGACCGGCGGCGATGGCGAGCATTGTGTCGTCCGCGTAGGCGTAGCCGAAGCCGTCTTCGGGCCTGAGATCGAGCGCCGCGGGCAACACGTCGGCCGGAAGCTGTTGCGATCGGACGCGGCCGTGCTCGCCGGCATCGCCGACGATGCGAACGCTCGCACCGACGACGGCAATCGCAGCGAGCACCGCCGTGGCCTTGGCGGCAGGGCACCACGGCCAGCGACCGGCGAGCGTGCCGACGACCGTCGCGGCCATGAGCGACAGTGGCACCGTCACCAGCGTGATGTGATGCGCCCACAGCGGACTGGCGAACGGCAGGATGGCCAGCGACAGCACAAGCCAGCCGGCCGACGCGATGACAAGCCGGCGCGCGTCGGCGGTCAGGTCACGGCGAATCAGGATTGCCCCTGCGACGGCCGTCAGGAGCAGTGGCAGATCGCGACGCAGGTCGTTCGATAACTGCGTGACATTCCGGACGACCTGTTCGGCCCGCGACTCGGCACCGGCACGAGTCACGGTGGCGTCGACGAGATTGGTGTCGCCAGTGAGCGTCGCGACGTGCGGCGTGACGAGCTGCCGGCCGAGGTCTGGCTCGACAACGATGGCGGCGATGATGGTGCCGAACAGACCGGCGAGGAACAGGCCGGTCAATGCGAAGCGATCGCGACCGGTCCAGCAGAGCCAGACGACGGCCGGTGCGACGGTGAAGACGTTCAGCTTCGTCAGCAACCCGAACCCGAGCAACACGCCCGCGAGCAAAGCCAGCCACGTTCGCGTGACGCCCGCTCGCCAGAGACACCAGAGCGACAGCACGGCGAATGAGATCGCGGGCAGGCCGATCATGACGCTGCCGGAGAGTTGGACGAAGAGCTTCGAGCCGACCAGCAGCATCACCGCCACGACGCACGCGACCGCGACACGTCGGGCGTCGGTCCTGGCACAGTGTCGGGCGACGTCGGCTGCGACGAAGACGATCATCGAGGCGAGCAGCACGACCAGCACTCGGGCAGCCGTCGCGTCGGCGGTGACGTCGATGCCGAGCAGCGCCTCCCAGCCGGCGACGAGCCACGTGAACATCGGCGGCTGGTCGCTCCAGATGTCGCCGTAGAGGTCGTGGCCGATCGACAGCAGCCGGGCCTTGGCGAGATTGCCGCCTTCGTCGACGTCGATGCGTGCCCATGCCGGCACCGCGAGCAGCCAGAGCGTGCCGAGCACGCCGAAACCGACTGCCAACGCGAAGGGCAACCACGGCAGCGGCGGGCGAACGTCGTCTCTGGGCTCGTCCGTCATCGTCGGCGAACCCTCCAGACGAGCAGGGCTCCGCCGATCGCGACGACCGCATCGCCGCTCCAGATCACCGCGAGCCGTGCGGCCGACGGCATCATGTCGCCGGGTCGTTCGAGGTCGGCGTCGGTGATGGGGCCGACCTCCGAGGCGAGTTGCTGGCCGAACAGGATCATCGCGATGCAGACGGCCGCGGGAATCGTCGACAGGGCGAACGCGACGAGGAAGTTGCCGCTGCGTGTCAGCAGGCCCATCGCCGCGCCGACCATCGGCAGCATGAGGCACGCGACGATGAACGCCCCGCGTGCGTGCAGTTCGCCGACGACGTCGCCGTTCTGCATGGTCAGCCGTTTGATGAGCGCTCGCTTGTCGCCCGACGACATCCGGCCGGCACCGATCGCGACGCTGGTGTCGTCGAGGTAGTCCGCGGCGGTCAGGCCGGCGAAGTCGATGGTCCAGTCGGGTGCCGGGATGACGACGCGTCGTTCGATGTCGCGGTTGATGGTGGTCTCGCCGTCGATCGTGACGGCCGCGTCGTCGAGGCGGAAGGTGACGAGGAACGGTGAGTCGTCCAGGCTGGCCGACGCGTCGCTGAACGGCACGAGCGGCTCGGCGTTGACGGTGGCGGAGTCGGACCAGACTTCGAGCGTCTCCGTCGTGCCGTCGGGAAGAGGACGCTGCTGACGGAAGATGACGGGCGTGCCGTCGTAGACGAGCGTGAGGTCTTCGATGCGGCCAACAGCGTCGGAAGTCAGCGTGAAGACGCGTCCCTCGCCCGCGATCTCGGCACCGTCGACGGCGGCGTCTCGGGCGAGCGTCGTTAGGAAGGCCGCCCGTTTGTCGAGGACAACTTGCCGATGGACCATGTCGCGGATGCGCTGGCTCTGGTCGGGCTGGCCGATGAGTCGTCGCAACTCTTCGACGCTCATGAACTTGGAGTTGATGCGGACCGGCACGTCTCGTCGGACTGGCCCGAATCGCGCCGTGCTGGCCGCGGCGACGAGTGGCGACTCGCCCTCTGCCGTGGCGGGCCTGCCGACCACGCCGACGCTGCGAGGGAACTTCACGCCGTCTTCGAGCACGACGTAAATGACGAACTCCTGGCGCGAGAGGCTTGTCTGTTCGAAGGTGCTCTTGCCGCGTTCGACGGGCGGTTCGATGAAGATCGTGGCGGCGCGGGCGGCGTAGATCTCCTCGGGCACCTGGGCCGGCAGTCGTCCGCCGCGCCGGCGTTTTTCATCCGGGTAGCGGACGACATACGCGTTTTCGAGACGGACGAGTTGGACGTTCGGCGAGAGCGACGTCAACGCGGTCGATGCGCCGTCGCCTTCGACGTCGGATTGGGCCACCAGCTCTTCGATCGTGTCGGCGTCCGGCAGTACGGCCCTGTCGGCAAAGACGGTGATCGCCCCCGCGTCCGACTGGAAGCTGGCGCGGTTCGAGCGGTTGATCTGGTTGGCGGTGAGTCGGGCGAGGTTGGTCCAGATGGTCTTTTCGACCTGCAGGTTGGCGGCGGGTACGAGGATGCCGAGGAGTCCGATGGTGCCGAGCCCGAGCAGGCCACCCAGCACCAGTGCCGGCAGCAGCAGCCCGAACGGTCCGGCCGAGATGCCCGCGGCTTTGGCGCCCACGCTCTCGTTGTCGGCGGCGAGTCGGCCGTAGACGAAGGTCGTCGCGAAAAGGGCGGCGATCGGAAGCGAGTAGACGAGCATCGCCGGCAGCAGCCACGCGAGAATCGTCGCGGCCTGCCCGGCACCGAGTCCCTGCTCCGTCAGCGGACGCAGCAGCCCGGCGAAGCTCAACACGCCCGCCAACGCCACCGCAGCCAGCAGGAAGACGCGCACGAGGTCGCGGAAGATGTAGCCGAACAGCGTGAGTCCCATCAGCGGCCGCTCAAGGGTACAGCGGGTAGGGTGGTTCGCGTGCATCGCCGTCTGGTCACGCTCGCTCGCGACCTGGTCGACCTCGTTTGGCCCGACGTCTGTGCCGCGTGTGCTGCTGACGCGTCTGGGAGCCTGTGTGACGCCTGTGAGGACGACCTGCGGCAGCTTGGCGAGGCGTCGTACTGCCGGAAGTGCGGCCGAAGCACGGATGGGCCGGCGTGCGAGGCGTGTGACGGGCAGGGCTCGCCGACGATCAGGAGCGTGTGGCGTGTCGGTAGTTTCGAGCCGCCGCTGAGCACGCTGATCCGGGCAGCGAAGTTCGGCGGCCGGTGGGAGCTGTGTCGGCCGCTGGGCGAGCGGCTGGCGGGCGTGGTCGACGCGCCGCCGGACGCCGTCGTCGTTCCGGTGCCGTTGCATCCGCACCGTCGCGCCCGGCGTGGGTTCGACCAGGCCGAGCTGATTGCGAAGAGCCTTGCCCGACGGATCGACAGGCCGTTGGTCAAAGCGCTGGTCCGCCGACGCAACACGCGGCCGCAGACGGAACTCCTGGGCATCGCGGCCCGGCAGACGAATCTGCGCGACGCATTCGCGATATCACCGAGTGCCGACGTCGCGGGGCGGCCGGTGATTCTGGTCGACGACGTCACCACCAGCGGCAGCACGATCCGGTCCGCCGCCCGGGCCGTGGCCGTGGGCAACCCGACGTCCGTCGTCGCGGCCGTGCTCGCCGTGGCGGAACGACCCGAGCACCGGTTCCAGCACTGACTAGCGCGGACGTCGGACGGCGTTCAGGACCGTGCCTGCGTCCAGGATCGGGGTCGAGAGCGGGTCGATCGAGTCGAGGTAGACGCCGTCACTGTCGTTGGAGAACTCGAATCGCCAGGCCGTCGTGGGCGATTGGCCCTGCGTGGACTGTTGCGACGAGCGGATGCGAACATCGATGCGGATGCCGGCGGCGTCGCGTTCGCTGCTCATGCTGCGGATGCTGATGGCCGAGTGATCGTGGAACTCGCTGGTCGCCTGGGCGGCCCGCGTGATGTCCTGGCCGACGAAGTAGTCGTCAGCGAACCGCGTGTTGGCGTTGATGACCTCGTCGAAGGCGGTCCAGTCGACGTCGCGATAGGCGTGGACCAGCTTGGTCGTCTGGGCTTCGGCTTTCTCGGTCGGCGTTGAGACGGCCGACCCGGCGACCCACCACAGCAGCGACAGCAGCACGACGCCCGGTCCAATGAGTCGCAGGCGCGCGTCGCCCGCACGCAGCGACAAGATCAGAAGCACGATTCCAACAACCGCGGCCGCGGCGGGGGCGATGATCGGCGGGTCGAAGAGCCATTCCTCGGCAGCTTGCATGGCTGATCCTTGGTCGACGGGTTGCGTTGATCGGAGCAACGGGCGACGCCCGATAGCTCTAATGGCGACCGAGGACCGGCCGCCTGCCCCTGTCATGCGCACCAACGCCTCCTGTTCCACCTTCGCCACGCCCGAGCCCTATCTGCAGAGCCTCGCTGCCCTGTGGCAGTCTGACCCGAACCTCGCGAAACGCATCGAGTCCGCCGACGACGGACGAGCGTTGCAGGCAACGTCGCACACGCCCACGAGCGTCCGCGTCGGCCCGGACGTGCTGGCGACGGCGGTCGAAGGCGTCGAGACGGCACTGCCGATCTGGCGCGCGACGGGCAGCACCAAGGGCGCGGCCGTCGTCGCGTGCTGGGTGCCGGACCTGGAAACGCTCACTGACGGCCTGCTGCTGCCGGACGTTGCCGAAATGGTGGCGGACCAGCGGGTTCGGCTGTTCATCGGCAACGAGGACCCGGCCGTCGTGGCCGACCGGTTGTCCGGACGCTCGGTCCACCTTGCCGGCGGCGTGACGTGCATTGGTGAGTCGCCCGAGTTCAAGGCATTCGCCGCCGTCGTCGAAGCACTCGCCGAGCGCGAGCGGACCAACGTCAGCACGACCATCCAGCACAGCCGACGCACGACGATGAACGTCGCCGGCAACCTGGTTCGGTACGCGACGAGTCCGGGCATCGGCTTCCTTCAGAACGCTGCCAAAGGCCGGGCCGGCATCCTCGTGTCTGCCGGGCCATCGTTGCGTCGGAACGTCGATCGCCTTCGTGACGCCCGAGACGCCGGTTTCGTCATCGTCGCGGTCCAGACGGCCGTCAAGCCGTTGCTCGCCGCCGGGGTGACGCCGCACCTGGTTTGCAGCCTCGACCACAGCGAGATCGCCGCCCGGTTCATGCAGGACCTGCCCGACGACCTGGACGCACTCCTCGTCGCTGAGCCCAAGGCCAACCCGGTGGTCATCGACACCTGGTCCAACGGCGGCACGCGGCCCGTCGCGCTACTTGGGAACGTGACGGCCGAGTCGATGCTGCGGGAGCTGGCTTGCGATCGCCCGACGCTCCCGGCGTCGGCGACGGTGGCCCACCTTGCCTTCCGCGTCATCGAATACCTCGGCTGCGACACGGCCGTGCTGGTCGGGCAGGACCTCGGCTTTGCGGACGGCCTGGCCTACGCGCCCGGCACCGGCTACGACGACGCCTGGCGTCCAGAAACCGGGCGGTTCTGCACGTTTGAGATGAAACAGTGGGAACAGATCGCCCGCGACCGACGGGCACTCGCCACGGTCACCGACTACCGCGGCAACCCGGCCTACACCGAGCAGCGGCTCGCGACGTATTTGCACCAGTTCGAACAGATGTTCGCCGAGACGGCACTGGAAGTCGTCGACGCGACTGAGGGCGGCATCGCCAAGCGCGGGGCGACGCTCGACACGCTCGACCACGCCATCGAGCAGTTCCGGAGCGACGCCGGCCCGTTCGAAGTCCCCGAGCCAGAATCGACGACCACCATCGACGCCGAGGACGTCGCCCGCTGCCTGAGTCACAGGCTCGCCGAGGCCGAGCGGATCGCCGACATCGCCGATGCGACGGCCGGCCCGGTCCGTCAGACGCTCGAACACCCGTCGGACGCCTCGATCGTCAATCGCGCCGTCGCCGAGATCGACCGCATTCGTCGTCCGCTAGCCAACGACCTCGATCTCTCGCGTACGTTCGGCCTGTGTGCGACGATGACGCAACAGAGCGAGCACGACCGCGTCCTGGCCGACATCCGCATCGAGGCCGCTGGTGGTGATGACGTTCAGCGACGCCGACAGACCTCGCGTCGCGACCTCAGCCACGTCGAAGCGACGGCCCTGGCGGCTCGGGACCTCGCAAACGTGCTGCGGTCACTCTGACGTTCATGAGTCGCCCCTTCGCAGCGTCCGCACACCGTCTGCACCGGCGACGAGGACCACGTCGGCCATGCCGAGGAAGAGCCCCGTCTCGACCACACCGGCGATCATCGCGAGCTTGGTCGCCACCGAAGCCGCGTCAGCGATGCCGCCGGAGAAGTGGAGGTCGAGGATGCGATTGCCGTTGTCGGTGACGAAGGGCTTGCCGTCGACCTCGCGTGATAGGACCCGATCGCCAAGGCCTTCGATTTGCGCCAGCGTCCACGGCAGGGCCCACGGCACGACCTCGATCGGCAGTGGCGAGCGTGTGCCGAGCCGCGAGACGAGCTTCTGGTCGTCGACCACAATCACGCGACGTTTCGACGCCTGAGCGACGATTTTCTCACGCAACAGCGCTCCGCCGAGGCCTTTGACGAGGTTCAGGTTGTCGTCGACCTCGTCCGCACCGTCGACCACGACGTCGCAGGCGTCCGACATGCCAGGGTCGACGAGCGGCACCTCGAATCGGCGGGCCAGCTCCGCACTGGCGTGACTCGTCGGGACGCCGCGAACACCGACCAGCTTCCCCGTCCGCAGGTCTTCGGCGAGTCGTTTGATAAAGAACGCTGCCGTCGAGCCGCTGCCCAGGCCGATGGTCGTGTGGCTCTCGACAAAGGCGATGGCGGCGTCGGC
>JBCDKH010000083.1 GCA_038746835.1 Planctomycetota bacterium
AAGCGTCGCACCGGGTATGCGTCCGGACCCGGTGCGACGCTTCGCTCTGCACTCGGCTTCGGTCTGTTGTCACTCCCACGAGCGTGCGTCGAACGGAAGACCGGTCGCGTTACCCTCAGGACGTGACCGAACGAGACGAGCAGTCCACGACGAGCACCGCAACCCTCGAACGCGAGGAACGACGTGGCTCGATCGACGAAGCACGCGTCCTAAGCGACAACGCGATCCGGGCGATTGAAGAAATCGAAGACCCGATTGCCCTGGCGAGCGAACTCGCCGCGGCCGAGCCGCATGTCGCAGCCCGCGTCTTCTCCGCCGTCCCTGCCGAACGCGCTGCCGCCGCCGTCGATCTGCTCGGCGACGAACTCGCCGCCGCCGCGCTTGCAGAGATGGAGCCGCATCGCGCGGCCGAGGTCGTCAGCGCGATGCCCGCCGCCGAGGCCGCGGACGTGCTGGAGGAGATGGACCCCGACGACCGGGTCGACGTCCTGGACGAGTGCGAAGAGCAAACCCACGACGACGTCGTCGCAGAACTCGAACACGAGGAACGCCTCGAAGTCGAAGCACTCGAGAAATACGAGACCGACACGGCCGGCGGGATCATGACGACGGAGGTCACCAGCCTCTACGAAGCCCTCTCCGTCGCAGACGCCATCGAAACACTCCGCCGCCTCAGCGAAGAGGTCGAGCAGATGTTCTACGTCTACGTCGTCGATCGGCGTGGGCACCTCGTCGGCGTGCTCTCGATGCGCGACATGATCCTCAGCCGGCCCGACCGCACGCTGCGCGAACTCATGATCGAAGGCGTCCGCAGCGTCCCGGCCACGATGGACCAGGAAGAGGTCGCCGCCCTGTTTCGCAAGTACGACTACCTCGCCATGCCCGTCGTCGACGAGCGCGGGCGACTCGTCGGGCTCATCACCGTCGACGACATCGTCGACGTCCTCCAGGAGGAGACGACCGAAGACGTCCACAAGCTCTTCGGTGCCGGTGCGGAGGAACGGCTCGACTCGCCTTGGCAGTTGAGCTTTCAGAAGCGTGTCGGCTGGCTGGTCGTGAACCTCGGTACGAGCTTCGCCGCCGCGGGCGTGGTGGCGGCGTTCGCGGGGATGATCGCGGCCCTGCCGATCCTGGCGGTCTTCATGCCGATCATCGCCGGCATGGGCGGCAACGCGTCGGCCCAGGCGATGGCCGTCGCCGTTCGCGGCCTGTCCACCGGCGCGGAGGGCACCGATCGCCGACTGCTCAAGCACGTCATCCTCCGCGAATTCAAATGCGGCCTGCTGACGGGCCTCGTCATCGGTGTCATGACGGCCGTCATCGCCGTCCTCTACACCGGCACCACCAGCGGCGACTTCGCCCGCGCCTCCGGCCTGGCCGGCGTGGTCTTCCTGGCCCTGGTCATCAACCACACCCTCGCCTGCACGACGGGCGCGGGCATCCCCTTTCTCATGAAACGCCTCGGCTTCGACCCGGCCCAGTCGGCGACGATCCTCGCGACGACCGTGACGGATGTCGTCGGCTTCCTGGCGCTGCTCGGCCTCGCCTTCATCGCGGCGAACGGGTTGGGGTTGCTGTAGCGCGTCCGATCATGCGGAGATCAGTTCGCCCATCTCCTCCTCGACGTCCGCTTCCAGGTGTTCCTCAATCCAATCGTTCAGGCTCTTGCCCGAAGCAGCCGCCAGCGACTCCATCTGACGATGCAAAGTCGGTTTCACCCGAAGGTTGAAGCGGCCGGACTTTGGCTTCTCAGCGACGAAGCCCTTCTCCTTCGCAATCTCAAGGTAGCCGTCGACAACGTGAACGAACGATGCCTTCGCGTCGCGTACGGTCTCACCCTCGAAGTAAAGAACGTCTCGGATACCAAGAACCGTTCCGCTCATGATTCCGAGTTCGTCATCGAACGTATCGATGATGCCGACATAGCCCTTGTGGTGGAACGCGTTCATCATTGCTCCTCGCTGGCGTTGCAATCATCAGTTGCCGGTCCGTGACCTGCATTTAAGAGAAAAGTCCTAATTCGCTTCACGAGGCCCCGGCCACACTCTTTGCGTGGATGAGGCCGATCGAAGACCGCACGAACGCCGTCGAGGGTGAAAGATACGGCCGAGCCACTCAATTCCCGCCTAGTTGCGCCCAAGCGATCAAGCATCGTCTCGACGTCCTTCCAAGCAATGTTGCCGTTCACCGGATTGGCGAACACGGCGTCTCGCGTTCTGTCGATCTTCGATTTCGCCCAGCTGAGAAGACGGTACTAGAAAATGGTACCGGAGACAAGTGCGTCAGGTTCCCCCACTGTCGTCAATCGCCACGAAGGGCTGGATCCGCGACTCGATCGCGTCCATGTCGAGCTTCTTGTCGAGCGGTAGTTCCAGGCAGACGCCGCGGGTGTGGTCGCTGGCGAGGATGAGGTGGCGGTCGCCGTTGCGCTTGTAGCCCGTCGCCTGAGGTTGGTGGCCGGTGATGACGATGTCGGCCCCGACGGCGTCGGCGAACTCGGCGGCGCGGTCGGGGCCGGCGCCGCGGCCCCAGATGAGCTGGTAGGCCGGGCCGACCTTGCGGCGGTAGTCGGGGCCGCCGAGGGTTTCGCGGGCGAAGACGTCGTAGTCGAAGGCGTCCAGCTCCTCCTCGCCCGGGACGCTGTGGCAGAAGAACAGGCCCGCCCCGCTCATCCGCACGCCCAGCGGCAAGGCCAGTAGGAACTCGACGATCGCGACCTCGACCCGGCCCTTGTCGCCACCGAAGTCGCGCTTAAGCGCTCCTGTAAAGGCCTCGCAGACGCTCAGGCCGCCTTTGGAGATGCCTTCGCCATGGATCTGGGCGAGGTCGTGATTGGCCAGGACGAAGTGGACCTGCTCCGGGAAGTCGAGGAACAGCTCGACGGCCTCGAAGAGCATGCGCCAGGAGTCCTCCCGGCCCTCGTCGTCGAAGTGGTCGCCGTGGATCAGCTCGTGGAGGAGCAGGTGTCGTGACGAGTCGTCTGCGACCCGGGCGACGTGCTTCAGCTTGCGCCAGTTCGTCCGGTTGTCGTGCAGGTCCCCGGAGAAGACGGCCGAGCCTTCGGCGGGGAGGTCGATGACCTGACCCTTGCGATTCGGGTGGAGCTGAAGCTCTTCGCGTGCGGCCTCGAAGGCTTCGACGACCTGCTCGGCCGGTGGCTGATAGTCGTCGGGCATGGGCGGAAGTGTTGACGCTGTGAGACCGGTGTCAACGACAGAGACGTCAGAGAGCGCTGCAAAGGCGGTCTTATCGGACGGTGTCGACGGATTCTGTTGTTCCCATAACTGCTTGAAACTCGTTACGCTCCTGCCGCTCCTTTCCTCTTTCCCTCATCGCACGCCGCCAAACCGGGCCGCCCGCCAGACGCAATGCTCGCATTCAAGCCCGCCACGGTGCAAGCAGTTGTCGATCGACAGGACGTCGCCGATGTGCCGGACGATGTGACTGCGGGCCGTCGGCGGGCCCCGTCGGCGAAGCAGGAAGGCGTCGCTCGCGTGCGGCGCGACGGCAAGTTCTTCCGCGTCGGTCAGGAGCAGGACGCCCCGAAGTTTCACGTCAAAGGCTTCGCCTACGGCCCATTCGCTGCCGGCGAAGATGGCATCGAACTTCCTCCGCGTGACGAGGCCGAGGCGGACCTGCGTCAGATGGCCGACACCGGTGCGACGGTGGTCCGCGTCTACCAGACGCCGCCGACGTGGTTCATGGACCTGTGTCTGGAGCTGGGGCTGCGGGTTCTGGTCGACGTCGCCTGGCCGAGCAACATGAGCTACGCCTCAGGCGAGGGCTCGACCCGCGTCCGCGCATCAGCACGGCGTGCCGTCCGCAAAGCTGCCAAGGCGTGCGGCAGCCACCCGGCGGTCTTTGCGATCAGTGTCGCAAACGAAATCCCGGCCGACGTCGTCCGGTTCAACGGCGCGGCCGAGACCGAAGCCCTGCTGGACGACCTGATGGCGACGGGTCGTCGGTTCGCCGCAGACTGCCTCTTCACCTTCGCCAACTACCCGAGCACCGAATACATCCGCCCGCGCGAGGCGGACTTTGTCACGTTCAACGTCTACCTGCACGACGAGCGTGCCTTCCGCAACTACCTCGCCCGGCTGCAGAGCTTGGCGGGCGAGTTGCCGCTGGTCCTGGGCGAGTACGGCATCGACACGCTCCGCGAGGCCACGCCCGACGAGCAGGCGACGCGTCTCGAAGGCCACCTGCGGGCCGTCTTCGACGAAGGGCTGGCCGGGGCAATCGTCTTCGGCTTCACCGACGAGTGGGTCGTCAACGGCTGGCGAATCGACGACTGGGCGTTCGGCGTCGTCGAGGCGACCCGCGACGAGCAAGGCCAGCGCGTCGTCAAGCCCGCCCTCGACGCCGTGCGCCGCGTCTTCGCCGACGCGCCGCACACGGCCATGGTCGACGGCCTGCCGCTCTGGGACACGCTGCCGAAGGTCTCAGTCATCGTCTGCAGTTACAACGGCGCATCGACCGTTGAGTCGTGCCTGCGCAGCCTCGATCAGCTCAACTACCCGGACTACGAGGTCATCTTCGTCGACGACGGCTCCAAGGACCACACGCAGGAGATCGTCCGCCGCTTCAAACGCGTCCGCAACATCAAGCAGACCAACCACGGCCTGAGCTTCGCCCGCAACGTCGGCCTGCACGCAGCGCGGGGCGAGATCGTCGTTTACACCGACTCCGACTGCGAAGCTGACGAGGACTGGCTCTACCACCTCGTCCTCGCGATGAAGCGCACGGGCCACGCCGGCATGGGTGGGCCAAACCTGATTCCCGACGAGGGCGACTCGGACGCGGGCGTCGTGGCCGAGGCGGTCGGCATGAGTCCCGGCGGGCCGACGCACGTGATGATCGACGATCGCACCGCCGAGCACGTGCCCGGCTGCAACATGGCCTTCCGACGCGACGTCGCGCTCGAAGTCGGTGGCTTCGATGCTGGCTACCGCAAGGCTGGCGACGACGTCGACTTCATCTGGCGTCTGCAGGACAAGGGGTACACCATCGGCTTCAGCCCCGCCGCCCAGGTCTGGCACTACCGCCGCAACAGCATCGAGGCCTACCTCAAGCAGCAGCGCGGCTACGGCGAGGCCGAGGCGATGCTGCAGTTCAAGCACGCCGACAGGTTCAACACGCTCGGCGCCAGCCTCTGGCACGGCCGTATCTACGGCCCGGAGGGCCCGGGCAGCGTCGGACTGCGTCTGGGTCGCGACATCATCTATCACGGCGTCCAGGGCACCGGGCTCTTCCAGACGATCTATCGCCGGCCGATCAGCATGGCCGCGGCGGTGCTGATGAGCCTGGAGTGGCACCTGCTGGCCGCGTTCATCGCCGTGCTCGGCATCGCCTGGCCGACGTTGCTGCTAGTGGCGCTCGGCATGGAACTCACGTCCGCCGGCCTCGCGATCGCCGCGGCCTACCAGCAGCCAGAGCCCAAGCGGCGTCGCTGGTGGAGTCGGCCGCTCGTCGCATACTTGCACTGGCGTCAGCCGATCTCGCGCGGTTGGGCCCGATACGCCTACCGCCTTCGCGGCAAGTGTCGCGGCGTCGGCAGCTTCCGTCGGAATGGCCCGTTGCCGAGGGATCCGGCAGACAAGTCGGTACTCCGCTATTGGTGGGGCAACGGCTGGGGCTCGATCGACGGCCAGGGCGACCGCGATCGGTTCGGCCTGCTCGCACGCGTCGAGGCCGAGGCCAAGGCCGCCAACCTACACGTCCGGCACGACTCCGGCTGGCACGACTGGGACCTGGAGCTCTTCGGCAGCCGTTGGGCGAAGACCCGCGTCGCCAGCGTCGACGAGAAACACGCGGACGGCCGACTGATCCGCGTCCGTGTCTCCAGCCGGATGACCGGCTTCGGCAAGGCGATGCTGGTCGCCTTCATCGCGCTGTCGGTGGTCGCCAGCGTCCGGCTGTATCCGCCAGCCCTGCTGCTCTGGACGCTGCCGGCGCTGTTGATGGTGCGGTACAAAATCTCGGCCATTCGCCTCTCGCGTCGCGTGATGAATCTCGTCGACCTCTCGGCTGAGCGCGTAAAGCTCTTGGGCGTCTGGCCCGAGTCGAAAGCCGCTCCAGTGGAAGAGCCCGTTGGGGAGCCGGCCGAGTCGTTCGATGACATCTCCGTCGACGCCCCCGCCCGCGAATCGAAGCCGATCCTGGCGACCGTTTGAGCCTCCATCCGTCATCCCGAGCGCAGCCGAGGGACCTCGCTTGGATCCGGCTTCGAACGCACAAACGAGGTCCTTCGACTCGCTGCGCTCGCTCAGGATGACGGAGTGGCGGTCACGTGAAGCGTCGCATCAACCAAGGCATCGATCGTCGCCTCAGACGCTTCGGCGTCGACGGTTTGCCCTGCCGCGACGACGGCCTCCGACGTCCGCGGGCCGATGCTGACGACCTTCGCGTTCACCGGCTTCGGCAGCAGATCAAAGAATCCACGGGCGGTGCTGCCGCTGGTGAAGGTCAGCACGTCGGCCTCAGCAACACGGGCCGCGATGTCGGCATCGACTTCGGTGATCTGCTTTGTCTCGTACACCGCGACGTCGTCGACGTGAACGCCACGCTTCCGGAACGCCTCGGCGACGGACGGGCGGCCGATGTCGGCACGCGGCATCAGCACCATCGCCTTGGCTGGATCATCGACCTTCTCAAGCACCGCTTCAGCCACGGCATCGCCATCGAACGTGTCGGGAACCAGATCGGCGCGAAGACGAAGTTCGTCCCAGCAGGTCCGAGCCGTTGCCGGGCCGACGCACGCGACTTTCGTCATCCAGAACGACCTGAAGTCGAAGCCCTTCTCTTCAAGCAGCTCCCGCGTTCGCACGACTCCATTTGGACTTGTGAAGATAAGCCATTCGTACGAACCCATTTCGAGTACGCCGAAGGCCTGCTCGACCGCGGCTTGATCCGACGGCGGCCGAAGCTCAATCGTCGGCACCTCGACCACGTCCGCGCCGAGCGCCGCCAGCTTGGCCGACAGCTCGCTCGCCTGCTGTCGGCTGCGGGTGACGACGACGGTCTTGCCGGAGAGGGGTCTGTTGTCAAACCAGCGCAGCGTCTCGCGCAGGCGGACAACCTCGCCGACGTACGTGATCGCCGGACTGCCGAGGCCTTGCGCCTTGATCGCGTCAGCAATCGTTCCGAGCGTGGCAACGACGGTCTTCTGCCGGCCGAGTGTGCCCCACTGGACACTCGCTGCCGGCGTGTCGGGCGACTTGCCGTGCTCGATCAGTTTGGCCGACAGGTCGCCGAGCTTCTTGACGCCCATGTAGACGCACAACAGCGGCAGCTTCGCCATCGCGGCCCAGTCCGTCGCCTCGCTGCCGGCCTCGTCGCGCGCGGCGGCATCGGGCGACTGCTTGGCCTTGTCCTTCTCGTGACCGGTGACGAGCGTGATCGACGTGTTGAGGTCGCGGTGCGTGACCGGAATGCCCGCGTAGGCCGCAGCCGCGACGGCGGCGGTGATGCCGGGGATGACCTCGAACGCCACGCCCGCCTCGACGCACGCCTCCGCCTCCTCGCCACCCCGGCCGAAGACGAACGGATCGCCGCCCTTGAGCCGTACGACGCGCCGCCCTGCCTTGGCCTCGTCGACGAGCAGGCGATTGATCTCGTCCTGCGTCATCGAATGGTGCTCCGCCCGCTTGCCGGCATAGACGTGTCGCGCGTCCAGCGCATGCCGCAGCAATGCCGAATTCGCCAGCGCGTCGTACACGACGACGTCTGCCTGAGCGAGGCGATCGCGGCCGGCGAGCGTCAGCAGCTCCGGGTCGCCGGGGCCGGCACCGACGAGTGAGACGATTCCTTTTGGCAACGGCAAGTGCGTCATCCTGGTCGCAATGAGGATTCTCGGGCGTGGCACCGTGCCGCGAACCGGCGTGCCAGCATCGTGGTGGCCGATGTTATCGATGCCGACGAGGCGGGCAGATCGTCGTATCGCCAAGTAAGGCGACCCCTTGCACGCGACGATCCATGGAGGTCCCCGGCCGACGCAACCCCGGCCGACACGCCCGTTTCATGGAGGAGCCTTCGACATGGTCGCCCACTCGCAACAGCCCGCACTTCGCCTCGTCGGCACCGATGCTGACCTCGACCTGCCCACGCCCGACGACGATCGACCCGACATCGTCGGCCGCATCGGCATCGCGTCGCAGCCGCAGCGAACCGCGCACTTCGCCAGCCACGACGATCGCCGCATCCACCCGCGACAGCAGATCAGCCTTCGCGTTCGCGGCCGACGCATCGACAACGACATTCAGGCGCTGCGTGAGCCGCACCTGAACCTCAACGTCGCCGACGTCAGCGTTGGTGGCATGCGGGCGGTCAGCCAGTCGCGTCTCCAGGTCGGCGAACGCGTCGCCGTCTATTTCCCGCCCACCGGCGGCCCGTCGGGTCGCGGCTGGGACGCCTGCGGCCGCGTCATCCGCGTCGAGCAACAGGCCCACCAGCCTGGCTGCACCATCGCCGTCAGCTTCGACCGCGCGATGGCGGCGTGAACCGAGGTCTCTTAAGCTTGCCGCGTGTCCGTCCTGACGTCCCGGTTGAGCAGTCGGGCTGAGGAGTTTGATCCCAACGAGTTCCGCATGAGCGTGGGTGACCACCTCGAGGACCTGCGGAGGCACCTGATCTTCGGGCTGATCGGCGTTTTCGTCGCCTTCTTCGGCTGCCTGATCATCGCTAAGTCGTTCCTGCTGCCCATCATCGCCGGGCCGCTCATTCGGGCGCTGCGCGAGGCGGACGTGAGCCCGCAGCTGTTCTTCACCGGCGTGGCGGACCCGTTCATGGTCTACCTGCGGGTGAGCATGATCGGGGCTTTCGTCATCAGCGGGCCGTGGTTGATCTTTCAGGCGTGGCGCTTCGTCGCTACTGGTCTCTACGCGAAGGAGCGTCGGCTGGCGACCAAGTTCCTGCCCGTCGCGCTGCTCCTTTTCGCA
This sequence comes from Planctomycetota bacterium, assembly GCA_038746835.1. NCBI lineage: Bacteria > Pseudomonadati > Planctomycetota > Planctomycetota bacterium. The sequence continues at coordinate 8,937 of JBCDKH010000083.1, forward strand.
GCGGGGGTGACGTTCGTCTGGTTCATCATCCTGCCGCTGACGCTGAAGTTCTTCATCGGCTTCGGCACCACGATCAACCTGCCTGCCGGCTTCGATGCCGCGCCGAAGGTTCCGGTCTCTGCCGAGCAAGTCGTCACCATCCCGACGCTCGCCGGCGACCCGGCCGAGCCGGTGCCGCTTCAGCTGTGGTTCGACGAGACGACGCAGCGACTCAAGATGAGCGTCGATGGGCAGACCCGCGTCATCGCCTTCGGCAGCAACAAGCTCGCCGCCCCGATGATCACGCTGCCGGACTACGTGAATCTGGTGCTCGTGCTGCTGGTCGTCTTTGGCATCAGCTTCCAAATGCCCCTGCTCGTGGCGGGCCTGATCCGCACCGGCATCGTCCTACCGCAGACGTTGCGTGAGCAGCGACGGATCGTCTACTTCGTGATGGTTGTCGCCGCCTGCGCCATCACGCCCGGCGACATCATCGTCGCCACGCTGGGTCTGATCATCCCCCTCATCGCCCTCTTCGAAGCCGGCATCTGGCTCGGCGAACGGGGCAGCCCGGCCTCGGCAAAGCCGTCCTAGGCCCATCGGACTTCAGTTCCACCACCCGCGCTCCGTCCACGGCGGCGGAGGTGGATATGGGCGGGCAGCGTGACGGCTGGCGGACCGTTGGGCGACAGGACGCTCATTGCGCGATCAACGACTTCGGGGGACGCGTCAGCTTCGGGAACACCCAGATCCAGAAGCCACCGTCGAGCGACCCTGCGGATTACCGGGTCGTCCGGTTTAGCGGTGAGCGCAGCGAGCCCCTCGGCCGTCGCGGCGACCTCCGAAGCCCGCTCCTCAATCAACCGCTCCGCAGCCTCTGCCGCAGCCGTCAGACTCTGCAGCGCTTCTCGAAGCCCGGGCTCCCGACCCAGCAAACGTCGCAGTCGATTACGTGCGTTCGAGACGTCGTCGTTGGTTGCGTCCTGTCGGAACTCCTGCCCGAGCTTGCGAAGGAACGCGTGCAACGCCGCCTTCGCCACACCGAGCAGCGGCCGGACCAGTCGAACGCCGGAAACCGTCGTGTCGGCGTGCATCGGTGCCAGCCCTGCGGTGCCGCTGGCAGGGCTGCCGCGGAGGAGACGCAGGCCGACGGTTTCGATGCGATCGTCGAGGTGATGACCGACGAGAACGCCGTCGAGGCCTCGCTTCTCACCGACGTCGCCGAAGACGCGCAGGCGTTCCTGTCGCCACGTCGATTCGGTCCCGCCTCCGTCGAGGTGAGCGATGTGGCAAGGCAGTCCGAGTCGTTTTGCGAGCTCATCGACGAAGGCCGCGTCCTCGTGGCTTTCATGCCGGACGGCATGGTCGACGTGCACGACGCACGCCACCTGCTCGCGGTTCTGATCAATGGCCCAGCGCAGCAGCGCGACGCTGTCGACCCCTCCGCTGACGGCGACGGCAAATCGCCCCGCCGGCAGCGGCAAGGCGTCCGGGAGCTGGGTCCCGTCCGGCACGGCTCGCCTAGGGTCGCGGCCGATGAAGGTCGTCGTCACAGGTGGAAGTGGAAATGTGGGTGGAGCAGTCGCCAGGCACCTGGCATCGTCGGGCCACGACATTCTGGTGCTCGATGTTCGTCGCCCGCGCGTCCCGCTGCCCGAGGGTATCCGGTTTCGCCTGATGGATCTGTCGGTTCGAGAGACGTTTGAGCCGATTCTCGATGACTTCAAGCCCGACGCAATCGCCCACCTCGGAGAGCTCAACAGCAATTACGCGGACCGGGAAGATCGCGTGTATGCCCGCAACGCGGCGGTTACCGGCAATGTTCTGACGACCTGTGCCGAAGTCGGTCTGAAGCGAATTGTGTACGCGAGTTCCTGCCAGGTGTACGCGCAGTTCGGCATGGCCTCGTCACTCGAATCCTCGGGGCCCGCGCGGTGGCCACTCGATGAGTCTGAGCCGGTTCGCCCGTGCACGGCCTACGGCGTTCAGAAGGTGGCGGCGGAGCTGCAGCTGCATTCGTTGGCTCGTCGCTACGGCGTCTATGGCGTCGCGTTGCGAATGCCGGCGACCAACTCGCCGCGCCGGTTGCACTACCACTTCCGCTACAAGCAGATGACGAGCGAGATGCTGACCGAGCTCGGAGCGTGGCTCGCAATTGACGATGCTGCCCGCGCTTTCGAGACGTGCCTGACAATCGACTGGCCCGACGCGTGGAAGCTGGAGCTCGAGCCCGACGGAGGCTTCGCCGCCCGCAACGTCGCGGCTAAGTCGGTTCTTCGTCCCGAGGGCGGAGGAACTCTGCAGGAGCTTCTGGCCGAGCGGCATCCCAAGATGCGACCCATGCCGGACGACTGGCCTGCGGATCGGCCGCTCTTTTCGTCTGAGTTGCTGATGCGCGAGACGGGCTGGGAGCCCAAGGTCTCCGTCGAAGATGTGATCGCGATGGCAGAAGAAGCCGCCTCCAAGTAGCCTGACCGCCATGGCCACTGCCGTTGCCACGTCGAACGCCGTCGACTCGGAGGACCGTCTCCGGCTCGATCCGGCGTTCCTGGCCAAGCTCGACAAGCTCGACGTCCACAGCCGAAAGATCCTCCAGGGCAAGATGAAGGGCGAGCGCCGCAGCAAGCGTCGCGGGCAGTCCGTCGAGTTCGCCGACTTCCGCAACTACGTCCCCGGCGACGACCTGCGGTTCATCGACTGGAACGCCTACGCCCGGCTGGACAAGCTGTTTCTCAAGCTCTTCCTCGAAGAAGAGGACCTCGCGCTCAGCGTGCTGGTCGACGTCAGCAAGAGCACCGACTACGGCGACCCGCACAAGCTCGGCTACCTACGCCGCGTCGCCGCCGCGCTCGGTTACGTCGGGCTCGTCAACTACAACCGGGTCTCGGTCTCCGCCTATGCGGACGGCGTCGTCGCCGACACGGGCGGCCTGCGTGGCAGACGCAGCGTGCCGCGGCTGCTGGACTTCCTCGACCAGCAGAAGCCAACAGGTTCTGGCGATCTGGCCAAGGCCTGCCGCGACTTTGCTCTGCGGCACCGGAACAAGGGCGTCGTCGTTCTCTTGGGCGATCTGTTCGACAAGGCCGGCTTCGAAGAGGGCCTGCGGTATTTGCTGGCCGGGCGGTACGACGTCTTTGTGGTGCAGGTGCTGAGCCCGCAGGAGCTGGAGCCCGACATGAAGGGCGACCTGAAACTCATCGACCTTGAAGACGACGACGCGGCCGAGGTCAGCATCACCGCCCCGCTGCTCCGTCGCTACAAGGCCAACCTCGACGGGTACTGCCGGAAGGTCCGCGACTACGTCACCCGCCGCGGCGGTTCGTACCTTCTGGCGACGACGGACACGCCCTTCGACGAGCTGGTCCTGACCCAACTCCGCAGCCGCGGCTTGCTGCGATAGCGGTCGCGTCCGTCACCGCGAGCGCAGCCGAGGGACCTCGCCGTGCGATTGCGCAGAACAAAACGAGGTCCTTCGACTCGCTACGCTCGTTCAGGATGACGGATGCGACGATCCCATCCGATCGCGTGACGGGTCGCGATGCCGTTGTTTTGCCGACGCTGATCGCCCTAGTCACGCTGCTGGTCCTACTCGGCTGCCAGTGGCTCTTCACCGCCGACCTCTACTTCAAGGACCAGCCAAAGACCGTCAGCTACACGGCCGACATGGTGCTGCACGGCCGGCTCGCGCTGCCGCGTGACATGCTGCACCAGCCGGCCACCAAGCCGCCGCTGTACAACTGGATCGGCAGCGTCGCGGTGCTCGTCACCGGCTCGTGGCATCCGTTCGTGCTCAAACTCCCCAGCGTCCTCGGTGCCGTCGGGACGGCCGGCGTTCTCGCGTGGCTGGTGCGTCGCTTCGGTGGCAGCTGGACGTTGGCGAGTCTCGCAGCCGTGCTGTGGATGAACAACCGGACCGCCGTCGACCTGGCGTTCCGCGCTCGACCTGACATGCTCCAAGCGTTCTTCCTGACGGCCGCGTTCGCGGTCGCCTGCGTGCTGCTCTTGGCGAAGGAACGCCCGAAGCGAGACCGGTGGTGGGCATTCGCCTTCTGGGCCAGCGTGTCCGCCGCGGCGCTGACCAAAGGGCCGATGGCATTGCTCGCGATCGCGTTCGGGCTCGTGCTGCCGCTGACACTCGGCAGGCCGGGCGACGTCCGCCGGCTGCGACCGCTGATCGGACTGCCGCTGTGCGTGCTGCCTGTCGGTGCTTGGTTGCTTGCCGCCTGGATGACCGACGCCGACCACGTTCGCCGGGTGCTGCTCGGTGCCGAGCTGGTCGACCGCATCGGCTCGGCCACGCCCGAGGGCTTCGCCAAGCCCTGGTGGCAGGGCTGGGTCTGGTTCGCGAGCAAGACGCTCGCGTGGGTTCCGTTCACCCTCGCCGGCGCGGCTCTGGCTCTCCGCAGCCGCGTCGCCACGCGACGCTGGTCCGACGCGCGCAACACCCTCCCTTTCGCCGCCACCATCTGGTGCCTCATCGTCCTCTTCGGCGTCTCGTTCTCGTCGGGAAAGCGCGTCGATTACATCTTCCCCGCGATGATTCCCGGCGGCCTGCTGGCGGCGTGGTTCCTGACGACCTTCGCCCAGGCCGTCGCGCGTCGGCTGCCGAGAGTCGGCCCGCTCGTCGTCGCCCTGCCGGCGGTTGCAGCGTTCGCCTACGGCGGCGTCGTCGCCCGCAACGCCGTCACCCGCGGCGTCGAGGCCGAGACGCGTTGGACCGGCGATGCGCTCCACTTCGTCGATCAGGTTCGCCCCCTCGTCGATGACGACCCGGTCCTTGTCCTCGTCCGCGGCAAGACGCCGCTGGCAACGCTGCTCGGCATTCACCACGGCAACGGCGTCACCGACGAGCAACTCGCCAACGCGACCTGGGTCATCACCGAGATCATCCCGGGTGCCCACGCCACACGTAACTCCCAGCTCCTGCCCTGCGACTTCAAGCCCGGCACCTTGAGCGTCGCGAAGCAACACGCCCTCTACTACCGAGAGCGTCTAACCGACGATCAGCTTCACAGCGCCCGTCGCAACATGCTCACCTGGACCATCGACGACAACCCCTACCTCAACACTCGCAACTTCCCCAAAAACTGGGACCAACCCCGCAACTTGCCCCCCCCCCCCCCCCCCCCCCCCCCCCCCCCCCCCCCCCCCCC
>JBCDKH010000084.1 GCA_038746835.1 Planctomycetota bacterium
GGCATGAGTGTCCGCCACTGCCTGTCGGTGAGGTCCGTCTCGTAAGGGGGTCTTGCCATCGCAAGCCAAGAGCGCGAACCGCGTGCCACTTCTTGGACACCCTCTGAGCGAGCGCAGCGAGTCGAAGGACCTCGTCCGGTCGTCTTCGCAGACTCGCTGCGAGGTCCCTCGACTGCGCTCGGAATGACGGAGTGGTCGGGCGATCGATTTGGTACAGTCCGCTCCATGCGTGCCTGGCGTCTTGGCATCGTCTTTCTGATCGTCTTGGGTCTCGCGTCGCTGGTGCACGCCGAGCCGCCGAGGGTGGTGCCGCGGGCTTATGAGCCGGGGGTGACGGTCTCGCTGACGCTGCCGGATCGGCCGGGGGCGTTGCGGCGGGTGACGGTCGATTTGGTCGCCGTCGAGCAAGGCGGGCTGGTCGTTCTCGAAGGTGGCCAGCGGACCACGTTCGTGTGGGCGGAAGTCTCGCCGGGCAGCACGTTTCAAGCGTTGTTGCGAGCCGAGCGGCCCAAGACGGGGCAGGCCTGGCTGGAACTGGCGGAACTCGCACGGGCGTTCGGGGCCGAGAAGCAATCGGACGAGGCGCTGCGTCGTGCCGTCGCCGCCGACGCGTCACTGAAAGCCCAGGCCGAGGCGATCGAAGCGATGGAGCTCGGCGGCTTGCGTGTCGATCCGGCAGAGCCCGAAGCCGAGCCGGCCACCGACGCCGACCCTGCCAGCGACTTGCCCGAGGTCGTCGGCATCGACGGCCGACGCCTGCCGCCGAAGTTCGTCACCGTCACGCCGACCGAAGCCGCCCGCGGCGACGAGATCGCGAGGTGGGAAGCCCAGCAGGCCCAGGAAAAGCTCGGCGTTCGCCTGCGCGTCATCCAGACGGAGCACTTTCTCATCTTCACCAACTGGGACCGCGTCGACGACCCGTGGCTCGAGCAGCAGCTCGAGAGCGCGTACCAGTTCCTCAGCCGCGAGTTCCACGTCGGCCCGGAGCAGACCGTCTTCGTCGGCCGGCTGCCGGTCTACATGTTCGACACGCAGGAGCAGATGCTCATCTACGCGCGCGAGTTCGACCGCTTCGACGCCAGCGACATGGTCGCCGGCTACCACGCGACGCGCGGCGGCGGGTTCAACAAGCTCGTCATGAGCAAGCCCCGCGCGACCGCTCAGATGGGCCTGCCCGTCGCGCGGCAACGTTGGGCCCGCACGCTCGTCCACGAGTTCGTCCACGCCTTCCTCGCCCGCTACCGAGGCGAAAAGCACCTGCCCCGCTGGCTCGACGAGGGCCTGGCCGAGATGCTTGCCGAGACGATCTACCCGCGCCCACACGCCGAGGAAACGGCTCGCACCATCGCCCGCAGCGGCCGAAGCGTCGCCGAGATTTTCGACGATCGCAACATGCCCGGCGGGCACCTGTACCCGGTGATGATGTCGATGACCAACGGCCTGTACCGCCAGGACCCGCCCCGCTTCGTCGCGATGGTCGACCGCATCAAGGCCGGCGAGGACGCGGAGACGATGCTGATGGAACACTTCGGCGTCGACTACGCCCGCCTGGAGCAACTGTGGCGCGAGTCGATGCGTTGACGTGACACGCTGCCGGCGTAGCGTGTGGACCCGCTGGGCCGAAGGCCCTGTCGGGCGATTAGCTCAGTTGGCTAGAGCGCCGCCGTCACATGGCGGAGGTCACTGGTTCGAGCCCAGTATCGCCCAATGCGTAGCCGACTGTAAGACAACTACTTCTGCCTTGAAGGCGCAAGCCTGGTTACGGCCAACCCGACGCCGAAGGAGCGCCCCGTGGCCACACAGCAGACCCCCGCACCGACCAGTCCCAGCCCCCACCATCCCGCCCCCGACCGTCGCCTGGTCACTCGCCGGCAGACCACCGGCTTACTGCCGCCGGAGGAAGCCAGACGGCCGCGGCACTGCCTTCGTCTTCGTCGACAAGCGTCGCCGCTACCTTGGCCCGTACGGCACGCCCGGGTCGATCGCCAAGAGCGGCCGACACGTGGTGAGCTTGGCGCGGTTCGATCCGGACTCGACCGACCCTGCCGAGACGCCGGTGGCCACGCAGGAGTTGTACGACGCGTCGGGTCGGCTGGTGAGCGTCTGGCGGCCGGCGGTGGATGACGGGACGGGGACCAGCACGGTGACGAGGCCGCGGTACCAGTACACGTACGACGCGTTGGGCAACGTGCGGACGCAGGTCGATCCGCTGGGTCGGACGACGGTGTTCCACGCCGACGATCGCGGGAGGACGACGGGCCGTACGCTGCCGATGGGCCAGCGCGAGTCGACGACCTACGACGCCCGCGGCCGTGTTGCCGAGAAGATCGCCTTCGACGGCGTGGTGACCGAGTACGTCTACCACGACGAGACCTTCGATGACGACGTGCACGGTTCGGCGTTGGACTGGCCGACGGACAACGGCACGGTCCTGCCGCTGGGCCGGATGGTGGAAGAACGCGTCTTCGCCGACGCTCAAGCGACGACGCCGTCGATCGTCCACCGCTACGCGTACGACGACCTTGGCCGCCGCACCGCCTGGGGCCGATGGCTGGGTGACGACCTCGACCTGCCGATCGACCGGCTGGATCGCGATGGCGACAGACGTTTCGACGCTGTCCGAGATTGGCGGCATGCGATGCTCGCGGTTTCGTCTCTACGCCGACAGGACGCGCGGCCAGCAGTCGAGCGGCTGTACCTCCACACCTTCGTTCACAGGTACGGCGATCAGCGACGCGTCGTTGGGCAGCGCCCGCGACTTGCCGTCTTCCGCGGCCGCAAGTTCCGCTATGCGCATGAGCCTCTCGACCGGAATCGCTTCTGCGTCGAGGACGATTTCCCGCGTTGGCTGCCAATCGATGATTTCGGGGGATGCGAGCAATTTCCGGGACTGCGCGAATCGCTTGGCATGCGGTGCCCGGGCCGGCCCGAGTTCAGCAGCGGGTTCAGCAATGTCGGTTGCGTGGCGATTGCCGGATGCGCCGGGATGTGGCGTCCAAACACTGCCGTGTCGAGCATCTGCAAACTGAGGAATCCGTTGGCCAACGTGACGTCGTCGACCGTCCCTGGGAGGTGAGCAGCACTTAACTGGCGAGACGGACGTAGCCCTTCGCGTCGCGGACGTCTCCCGTGACAGATGAATCAAGCGTGTGTGAACGAGGAACAGCTCACGTGGGACCACGCCGATGATCCGGTCATTGTTGACGGCCGACAATCCGGCGGCCGCTCGTTCGCTGAACTGCGCGCTGGCTGCCGTCAAAGTCGAGCTCGATCGTACACGGTTAATTCATTGACCCAGCTCGGCCATAACGAGCCGTTGTGCCAAACGACAGACGCGGAAATCGAATCCATGGATCGATTTCCGCGTCCGGATGGAGCTGCCTGTCTGATCGAATCTGATCAAGCGTTGAAGCCTTGGCTATGCGAACAGCCACTCCTTGTTCTCTTCGGTCAAAAGAACATACGCATGGGCGTTGTCCGTGAAGACTGAGGTTCGAGCCGACAATTGATGAACCTGGACGCCGTTAAGCAGCAGTCGATGTGTGATGCCGAATGCAGTGTTGGTGACGTAGATCTGAGTCCTTGCAGGAACGAGGAAGTCTTCATCGTAACTGCCGTCGATAGCTTGGAGCGTCACCGTTTGAGCAAAGTTCTCGACGTTGCGGATCTTCCAGACGCTTGCAACGTCTTGTCCGTTCTCGACGATCTCTCCCCCACGCAACAGGCGAAGTCCGGTTCCGCCGCGACCTTGATCGGTGCCGTTGTAATCGATCTCGCCGTAGCCGAGCTGACGGACGACTTCGTCGATTCGTCGACGCTCGCTGACTTGGAGGAAGCGGATACCGTCGGTATTGATCTTTCCGCCGTCGCCATCACCTGTGAGTGTCACGGTGCCCGAGGTTCCGGCTTCGAACTTGAATGTGCCGAGGCTGTACCAGCCATCGCTGTAGAAATCCTGGTCCACCACGATGCTGTCAGTTCCTTCATCGTGAACGATGTCGTAAGCGACGCTTCGTGCGTGATTGGAGTGATTCTGGCCACCCCAGTCACCAATCCAACGAGCGAAGACCTCGTACTCGCCGCTGCTGGGTACAGTCGGGGTGTAGGTCACGCTGTTAGCGGCGACATTGTCGGCGAAGGTGAAGTCATCGCCGATGTAGCCGCGTGGGAAGCTCGTGGACGAAGACCAAGTGCCGGTGAAGACGGCTCCCGCATCGTCGTTGTCGACGATGATTTCGCGGCGGATGTCGTAGAGTTGTTCACTACTGAAACCGGCATAGCCGTGGCCGAGGATGGTACCGGTTCGTGTGACGCCGTCGCGTGTTTCCTCGACGGTGCCATAAGTCGTGCCAGGCTCGCTGGCCGACCGAATATTGAGGAAGGAGCTCAGGGCGCTATCGATTGTAACGTACTGTGGCGTCGTGTTACCGAAGTTGTTGTTCTGATGATTCCCGAGCATTTCGGTCCGTCCGCCGTTGATGGTCGTGACGTGGACGCCCTGCTTTTCGGTCTTGAACCCAAGCACCCAGACGTTGGCGTTGTCGTTGACGATCTTGGCGTCGAGTTCGCTGTCCGGGAGCGTGGTGTCCTCCTCGATGTTGAGTTGGCGAGCCCAGACGTTCTGGCCGCCCTGGAACTTGATCGCCGGCCCCGTGACGTCGTTGATGTAGACGTCGCCCGGCTCGGCGACCGTCGGCCTGTAGTGGAAGCCGGTGATGTTGCTGAAGACGAGCGTGCGATCCGAGGCGTGCTCGAAGCGCGGCGACTCGCCGCCGAAGCTGCTGGTAGTCATTCGCTCGACGACGACCGTGTCAGGCCCGCTGGTGCCGACGACGATCTTGGGAGGACTCGTATTGAAGTCGGGGGCACGCAGGATGCCTTCAGTGCCGATGAAGCGGTGCACACTGCCACGAAGTTCGATGTCGTTTTCGAGGTTCCACGTGCCCTGCGGGATGTAGACGGTCGACGCGCCCGAGTCGATTGCCGCCTGGATGCTGGCCGAGTCGTCGATGCCGTCGTTCGGAATGCCGCTGAACACGCCCGGAGATGTCTCGATGACGTGGTCACCGGGCGAGGCCCAGGACGTCAGCGCGTCCCATGGTACGGTGGGCGTCGCTTTGATCGGAAGGCCAAGTCCGGTGTCGGGGGCGTCGTCGAAGAGCGTGAAGAGCCCGCCGCCGCGTCGGCTGGAGGTGCCCCAGCTCCAGTACTCGCCGATGTAGTCTTCGTCGATGCCGTCATTGCCGTTGAAGCCTCGGCCACCCTCCTGGTTGCCGTTGAACAGCGCGACGTCGTAGCCGGTGACGGAGATGTTGCGTGCGTACATCTGCCCGACGGTGTAGATCGCACGCTCGGTTGACGCACCGGCCAGGCCGACGAAGTCGCCGTCGAGAAGCGTGACCCGACCCTGGCCGTCCCCGGGGAGTCGCCATGCAGCGTTGTGGAAGACAGGAACCGCGTTTTCGCTTTCGAGTCCTCGGACGAAGATCTGACTCGAGGCCTCGTTTACCCAGCCGTAGGTAGTCTGGTTGCGGATCGTGATGTCGTCGAAGGTTCGAGAGCCATTGACCCAACCGGTGTGAATGCCGACGTCGAAGCCGTCGACGGTCAGGTCCTGGACGAGGATCGGCCCGATGCCGGCGGAGTGGACGAGGTCGAGCCCGACGTCGCCGCTGCCGGCGGCGGCGCGGATGGTCACGTCCGAGATGGTCGACTGGTTGTTGCCGTGGAATCGCAGGCCGTCGGCTTCGGGATTGCCTGAACCGACGTCGAGAGTCAGGTTTCGCACCCCGGTTCGGAAGAACTGCTCGACACCGGTATCCCACGCGATGATCGCTCCGTCGAACGCGTTTCCGCCGGCGTCGAGGAGGTTGTCCTCCAGCTTGAAGACGGTCCCTTCTTCACTTTGGCCCTGGAAGATGACGTCGTTCAAGTACGCATCTGGATAGTCGAGACTGATCGCGTCGATTCGTAGCCCGACATCTCGGGGAACGATGTCGAGCGTGTTCGTCCCGTCGACGAGAAGGAGGTTGTCGGCGACGACGCGGCGATCGAACCAGTTGCCGCTGCCGGTGTAGAGGTTGCGGAGACGCCACTCTCCGCCGTTGAGCCTCCAGTAGAAGCTGTCGCTGGCGCCTCCGGATGCTTGGCCATCGACTCGGAACCTCCGTGTACCGGCGAAGGCTTCAAACGAGTAGGTCATTACCGGCGCGGCCGGATCGGGGAAGTTGCCCGCAGGGTCCTTGCCGGACTGAATCGATTCGATGTAGGTGCGACTGCCGTCGGTGCCGACCTGCCAGTACGCCGGGTCGTAGTTGAGGGCTTCGGCCTCCGTTTCGAAATCGAGCTTCTCCAAGAAGAGTTGATCGCTGATGTCGTACTGCCCGTCGGGGAAGTAGACGATCTTGCCGCTGGGTGTCAGGCGATTGATGAGCGTCTGGAGCAGCGCAGTGTCGTCGACATCGTCGTCGGGTGTGATCTTCTTCGTCGGATCGCTCGGGTCGAGGATGACCTGCGTGACGTCGATGACGCCCGCATCAGCAGGGAAGACGATGCCGCTGCCACTCAGCAGGCGACGGGGTTCGAGAGGCTCGACGGGCGAAGTCATGGCGATGTGATGGCGAATCGGCATGGTGCGTGGGGCGAGAGGAAAGGGACGGCGTGGGTTGATGCATCCGGATACATCATGGGTTAAAAGAAGACGCCAGAGACACGGCGTGGCCTAGCCGTCTGGCGTTACGGTCGTGCGGACTGTACTGATTCGGTCGCCGAAGGGCTACGCAAATGTCGTGAGTGTTCGGTTAAACTTCTCGCGCTGATCGGCGCGCCCCAGGTCCGTTCATCCGTTTGGTTGCGAATCGTCTAGAGCAGTCCGCGATCACGGCGACGCGTCAGCCGTAGCATTGCTCCGCACCTCCACGCGGGCGTGGCGGAAGTGGCAGACGCGCCAGGTTTAGGTCCTGGTGGGGCAACCCGTGCAGGTTCGAGTCCTGTCGCCCGTACTCAGAGGATGTACCGCGACGCCACCGACGCGAAACGCGTCCGGGCTTCGTAGAGGGCCAGGTCGAGCGAGGCCGTCTCGTCGGGCTCGAGGTTGCCCGTCGTCTTGGTTTCGAGGATGGCCAAGAGATCGATCTGGCGGCGGGCGGCGTCGAGGTCGACGATGCCGCGGCCGTCGTCGCTGACGGGGATCGCACCGAGGTACATCAATGCCTGATCGCCGACGCTGCGGACGAGCGACTTGAAGTCCGTGGGGCCGACGCGGCGGGCGGAGGTCGACGGTCCAGACTTGGCGGCGGGTGATGCCGGCGTGGACGACGCAGGCTTGGCGGCTTCGCGACGCTGGGCGGCCTCGGCGGCGAGCTTTTCTTTCTCGGCCCGCGCCTGCTGCTTCCAGTCGCTGTCGACGCTGAGTTCAAACGGCGAGTCGCTCATGCCAAAAGGCTACGCAGAGCCCGGGCCGCGTCGGGCGTTGAACGCGGCGGCGTCGCGTCTAGCATGCCGGCCCGCTGGGCCGCGTCATCGGGACGTCGGCCGGTGTGGTTTTCACTGCCTTTCTATCAAGCCCGTTCCCATGGCCGAGTCCGCCGTCGCCGACGCCCCTGAATCCGAGGCCATCGACGCGACTGGCGAGACCGACTTCGACTACCCGGTCGACGTCGCCGACGCCGGACCCGCCGCCAAGCGCATCAGCGTGACGATCCCCGAGTCGCGCATCACCGAGCGGCAGAAAGAGCTGTTCGGCGAGATCGGCTCCGACGCCGTCCTGCCGGGCTTTCGTCGCGGCAAGGCGCCCAAGCACCTCGTCCAGAAGAAGTTCGGCAAGGCCGTCCGCGACCAGGTCCAGGGCGACCTCATCCGCGAGAGCTACCAGAAGGCCCTGGCCAAGAGCGAGCTTCGGCCGCTGGGCGATCCGGAGTTCGACGACGCGGAGAACATCAAGCTGCCCGACTCGGGCGACATGACGTATGCGTTCACCGTCGAGGTTCGCCCCGACGTGACGGTGCCGGAGATGGACGGGCTGACGATCAAGAAGCCCAAGATCACCATCAAGGACGAGCACGTCGACCAGGCACTGGTCAACCTGCAGAACCAGCAGGGCACGCTCGGCCCGGTCGAGGGTCGCGGCGTGGCCGAGGGCGATTACTTGTTCGCCGACGTCGTCATGACCGTCGGCGAGGAGACCGTCGCCCAGCAGAACGACGCCCGCCTCGTCGCCCGCAGCGGTCGGATCGGCGGCGTGCTGATCGAAGACTTCGCCAAGAAGGTCGACGGCATGAACGTCGGCGACACCCGAGCGTTCGACGTCAAGATCGGCGACGACCACCAGGTCGAGCGGCTCCGCGGCCAGCAGGCCAACGTGAGCCTGACGCTCAAGGACGTTCGCCAGCTCCACCCGGCCGAGATCGACGACGCGTTCCTGGAGGAACTCGGCTTCGAGAACAAGGACGAGCTGATGGCCGCCCTTCGCGAGCAGATGGAAGAGCGCGTCGAGAGCGACGTGAAGAACGTCATGCGGCGTCAGGTGCGCGAGTTCCTCGTCAACAACGCCAGCGTCGAGGTGCCCGAGAAGATGAGCGCTCGCCAGACCGACCGCGTCGTCAGCCGTCGCGCGATGACGTTGCTGCAGCGCGGCGTTTCGGAAGAGAAGGTCCGGGCCGCGATCGACAAGCTGCGCGAGGGTGCCGACGACGAGGCGAAGAAGGAGCTCAAGGTGTTTTTCATCCTCGACAAGGTGGCCGAGGAGAACGAGGTCAACGTCGACGAAGACGAGATCAACGGCCAGGTCGCGATGCTCGCCATTGAGCGTGACCAGCGCCCTGAGGCCCTGCTCCAGCAGATGCAGAAAGACGGCTCGCTGATGAACCTCGCCCAGTCGCTTCGCGAGCAGAAGGCCCTCGACGTGCTGGTCGAGAAGGCGAAGATCGAAGAGGTCGAGCCGACGCCGCAGCAGGAGAAAGAAGCCGTCGAAGGGCCCGATCCGGACGCGGAAGTCGAAGACGTGACGTGAGGCGTTTGTAACTCGTCACTGGTTGACTCGTTACTTGGTCAGAAGCGCAGCGCTCCCGCCCCAATTCACAAGTCGACGAGTCACAAGTTCCCAAGGTCATGCCTGATCGCATTCAAGGGCCCAAGGGCACCAACGACCTGCTGCCGGACGCGTCGTGGCGGTGGCAAGCGGTCGAGCGTGTCGCGCGGGAGGTCGCGCGGCTATACCGCTATTGCGAAGTCCGCACGCCGGTGTTCGAAGACACTGCCCTCTTCCACCGTGGCGTGGGCGAGGCGACGGACATCGTCACGAAGGAGACGTACACCTTCGAGTCGCGCGGCGGCGACTCGCTGACACTTAGACCCGAGGGCACGGCACCCGTCGTGCGTGCCCTGCTGCAGGCCGGGTTGCTCGACAACCAGAACGCGACGGCGAAGGTCTTCTACCTCGCGACACCGATGCTCCGCTACGAGCGGCCGCAGGCGGGCAGGCTTCGGCAGCACCACCAGTTCGGCTGCGAAGCGTTCGGCATCGCGTCGCCGGAGCAGGACGTCGAACTCATCAGCCTGCAGAGCGACTTCTACCAACGCGTCGGCCTGCGAGGGGTCACGCTCAAGCTCAACACACTCGGCGACGGCGAGAGCAAACAGCGATATGCCGAGGCGTTGCGTGACTTCTTCGGCCCGAAGCGCGAGGCGATCAGCGACGAGTCGAAGCGTCGGCTGGAGACGAACCCGCTGCGCATCCTCGACTCCAAAGACCCGCGCGACGTCGCCGCCCGCGAAGGCGTGCCGGCCAATGCGGACTTCCTGAGCGACAAGAGCCGCGAGCACTTCGATCGCGTCCGCCGGCTGCTCGACGACGCCGGCATTTCGTACACGCTCGATGACGGCCTCGTCCGTGGGCTCGACTACTACACGGACACGCTGTGGGAGTTCGACGGCGAGGGCCTGGGTGCCCAGTCGGCCGTCGGCGGCGGCGGGCGATACGACAACCTCGTGCAAACCCTCGGCGGCAAGACAGTCCCCGGCGTCGGCTTCGGCATGGGCATGGAGCGGCTGCTCCTCGCGCTCGAAGCGCAGGGCGTCGAGCTACCCAGCGACGACCGTCCGCCGGTCTACGTCGTGGTCCAGGGAGACGCAGCCCGCGATGCGGCGTTGGCGCTCGTGCGTGAACTTCGCGCCGCCGACGTCGCCGCCGAGTGCGATCTGTCTGGCCGAGGTGCCAAGGCGCAGTTCAAGCTCGCCGACCGCAGCGGGGCCGAGACGGTCCTCGTCCTCGGCGACCGCGAACTGGAGAACGGCGTCGTCGGCGTGAAGACCATGTCCACCGGCGAGCAACGCGACGTGCTACGCGACTCGATCGTTGCGCAGCTTCGGCCTGCGTCTTCGTCCACGTGAGCCGCACGCAGCGACATCGTCATCCCGAGCGAGCGCAGCGAGTCGACGGACCTCGTTTGTGATTCTGAAGCCGATTCGGGCGAGGTCCCTCGGCTGCGCTCGGGATGACGGAGGAGCGCCATGTGCATCGACGGCGCGAATCGCGATGATGCACCGCAGTGAGCACCGCCCCGCTCGAATACTCGACCGAATCGCGCGGCGTCCTGCGGCGGCGTGTGCTTCTACTACGCGTCGTGCCGTTGGTGTTGATGTCCGCGCTCGCCGCCGGTGCTGTGTGGCTAACGCCGAACGTCTGGCGGCATCAGCAGCTCTTGGCGATGCAGAGTGAGTTACGACAGGGCAGAACGCAGAGCGGAGTCAAGGTGGCTGCGTCGACCGGTCTGCTCGGGCGCCGGGACACGACGCCTTGGTGGCACATGCCAGCAGAACTACGAAATGCCGCGATCGTCGACACGCCGGATGGCGAGCGACTGATCAACGTCGCCGCAATCCAGCAGCCGCCAACCCTTAGCTTCCCGGAGTCTCTGCTGGTTATGACCCGTGTGGCGGAGCCGGCCTCTCTTCTGAAGGGTCCGCGAGCACTGTTCAATCGGACAAACATGCTGTCGATGCCGTCGGAGTGGACGGGAACACAGCTGCTGGCAGGCTCCCTCGAGCCAGTGCCGGGCGTGCCCGGAAGGCTGCAAATGGATGTGCTGAGCGTCCCTGCAACGGCGACTAAGATCACCCAGGCCGACCGGATGCGCATCTACCTTGCGATCAACGCGGGTGGCACGACGTCATTTGACGCATCCCGACTCGACGTCGTCGACGTCACGCTGACCATCCCCGCCCCCGGCGAGGTCGTTCCTCTGCCACCGCTCCCAGAACCGAAACCGTGAGCAGACCTCTCGACGTTCGAGCCTGAGGACGCTCGCGATCACAGCTCCCGATCCACCGCACTCGCGACGCGGCGGCACTGGTCGACGAGCGTCTTGAACTGCTCGCCCGTCAGCGACTGGCCGCCGTCGGTCATGGCGTGTTGGGGGTCGGGGTGCATTTCGACGATGATGCCGTCCGCACCGGCGGCGATGGCGGCGCGGGCCATGGGGGTGACGAGGTGGGCCTTGCCGGTGCCGTGGCTCGGGTCGACCATGACCGGCAGGTGGCTCAGCCGCTGCAGCTCCGGCACGATGGCCAGCGGCAGCGTGTTGCGGACATAGTCCTCGAACGTGCGGATGCCCCGCTCGCAGAGGATCACGTGTTCATTACCGCGAGCCAGGATGTACTCGGCCGCCAGCAGGAACTCCTCGAGCGTCTGGCTCATGCCGCGCTTGAGCAGGACCGGCTTGCGACGCTCGCCGACGGCCGCGAGGAGGTTGAAGTTCTGGCAGTTGCGGGCACCAATCTGCATCACGTCCGCGTACTCGCAGACGAGGTCGACCTGATCGATGCTCATGACCTCGGTCACGATGCCGAGCCCGGTCTCCTGTCTCGCCTCGGCTAGGTACTCCAGGCCTTTCTCGCCGTGGCCTTGGAAGCTGTACGGATTCGTGCGCGGCTTGAACGCCCCGCCGCGAAGGGCCACGCCACCTCCGGCTTTGACGAGGTGGGCGGACTCCATCGTCTGCTCCTTCGACTCGACGCTGCACGGCCCGCCGATGACGGGGATCGTGGTCCCGCCGATCTCGCCGCCGAGCGTGCCGCCCAATGGGACGACGGTTCGGCCCAGCGCCGGGTCGCGCGTCTCACGGCTGGCCATCTTGTACGGAGCCAGGACCGGCTTGACGTCGTCGACGAAGTCGAGGCTCGCGAGTCGGCCGGGGTCCTTGAACCGCTCGTCGCCGACGCAGGCGATGACGGTCCGTTCGGTGCCGGCGATGACGTGTTCTTTCAATCCCATTTCGTTGACCAGGGCGACGGCCCGTTCCACTTGCTCGCTGGTGGCATTGGGCTTGAGGACGATGATCATGTCGGACTCCTTGGAACGGTCGGGCTTCGGGAACGGTGGTGGTCGTTAGACAAAGACGCCCCGAAGACCGGCGGTCTCCGGGGCGGCAGTGGTCCGGCTGGCGACAAGCGAGCTAGGACGTGCAGACCCCGGCACCGGTAAAACCGGCGTACCAGGGCCAAAAGTCGAAGCGGCTGCCACTCACGTCTGCCTTGTCATAACCGCCCGCTGCTGCCGAGGCAAGTCGCTGCCAGAGTTTCCGGACCGTCACGGGTCGCGCTAGCAGTCGAAAAGGCCGCTGCAAATCGGTAGTCTTCGCCCCATGATCGCTCGCTTCTGCCTCGTCGCCGCCGGTTTGGTTCTCGTTGCTGGCTGTGGCGGCGGATCGCAGACGGTTTCGCCGACAACGCGGATCGCGACGACCATGCCGGCCGACATGGGCCCGGCATTCGACGCCCCCGCCGACGAGGTGGCCGCTTACCTCGACGGTGCGTGGACGATCTCGCTCCTGCCGCAGGCCGCGTCCGAGGGCGTGCAGTCGCCGAAGGTCGATGCCGTGTTGGTGATCGCGGGCGAGAGTGTGACGGGGTCGGTCGCTGGCAACGACATCACCGACGGCGCGCTCGTCATCCCGCCGGCAGGTGAGGCTTATCCGTCCGTCGCGATGACCACCGACGGCATGACGATCCCCGGCCCGGTCGGCGAGATCGAGGTGCCCGGCCCGATCGAGTGGTCGGCTGAGCTGTTCCAGGGCAAGCTGATCGGCACTGCCGTCGG
Organism: Planctomycetota bacterium; assembly: GCA_038746835.1. Classification (NCBI taxonomy): domain Bacteria; kingdom Pseudomonadati; phylum Planctomycetota; species Planctomycetota bacterium. The sequence goes on from JBCDKH010000084.1 coordinate 13,097, forward strand.
CCCCGACGGTCGCCGTAGCGCCTGGGAAGGCACCCGCAGCGATGGCTGATCTGCCGGACGTCGCCCGGCTTCGCGAAGATCTGCACTTCGACGCCGATCTGCTCGGCAGGCGACTCAGCTTCCGCTCGACCTTCGGCCTGTTCAGCCCGAAGGGCATCGACGACGGCACGAAGCTCCTGCTCGATCACTTCGAGCCGACGACGCCCGCCGACACGACGTTCGACCTCGGCTGCGGCTACGGCCCGCTCGGCCTCGCCTTCGCGGCGGCGTGTCCCGACGGCCGGGTGACGATGGTCGACCGCGACTTCCTCGCCGTCGACTACGCAAACGCCAACGCAAAGCTGAACGGCCTGACGAACGCGACCGCCCGGCTCGGCCACGGCTTCGTCGGCACCGACCCGAGCGAGCGGTTCGACAACGTCGTCAGCAACCTTCCCGCCAAGACCGGGGGCGAGTTGCTCAGCGTCCTGCTCCACGACGCGCACGCTCACCTGAAGCCCGGCGGACGGCTCTGCGTCGTCACCGTCACCGGCCTGCGCCGGTTCATCGAGCGGCACATGAAGGCCCGCTTCGGCAACTACAAGAAGCTCAAGCAATCCCCCGGCTACACCGTCGCGATGGCGACCCGCGACGACTGACGATCAGCCGAAGCGGCCGGTGACGTAGTCCTCGGTTTCCTTCAGCTGCGGCGTCTGGAACATCGTCGCGGTCGGGCCGTACTCGACGAGGCGGCCGAGGTACATGAAGGCGGTGTAGTCGCTCACGCGCATGGCCTGCTGCATGTTGTGCGTCACGATCAGCACCGTGTAGCGCTGGGCGATCTCCTGGATCAGCTTCTCGATGCGAAGGGTGGCGATCGGGTCGAGGGCCGAGCACGGCTCGTCCAGCA
>JBCDKH010000085.1 GCA_038746835.1 Planctomycetota bacterium
CCCACGCGCCTGTCGCCGAAACCGAATCGCCGGGACTGATGAGCCGGGCCGCAAACACGTCGGCCTGTCGCTCGAACAGCCGACTCAGCAAGACGAAGCCGGTCAGGATGCCGACAATCAACGCCACTGAGACGATGCTGTCGATGACCAGCGTCGCCGTCACCTCGCTGGGTGGAAGGACCCAGCCGTACGCCAGATCGATCGGCCCCAGCGTCGTGAGCGAGGCCGCGACGAAGAAGATGAGGAACCACAGCACGTGCCGATGCCGGAGGTGCCCCAGCTCGTGCGCGAGGACGGCCTCGACGTGTTCGACCGGTAGCGAACGCAGCAGCAGGTCGCTCAAGAGCACGTACCGGAACCTCGGGACGATGCCGACGGCCAACGCATTGATGACACTGCCGCCCGTGTGCCAGACGCGGAGCAAGCCGGCCGGGCATTTGAGTGCGGTGCGTCGAACCAGGTCGTACAGCTGTCCGCCCGGGCCGTCGTCGTCGGCGATGGGTTCGGTCGGCAGGACACGTCGCACCACCGGCGGACCGATCGTGAGCGACGCGGCCAGAGCGAAGATCGTCAACAGCGCTGCTGCCAGCTCGCCCGTCGGGGCGAATGTCACCGACAGCAACAGGGCGATCGAATCTTTGACGAGCCAGAAGACCGCCAGCGGTGCGAGCGTCACCAGCAGCGTCGGCCGAAGTTCTGCGAGCCACCACTTTGCGAACGACACGCGGGCCTCGTCGGGCGAGCGACGTCGGACGATCGGCCACTCACCCGCGACGACAAGCGCCCAAGCCACGTACGCCGGTGCCGTTCCGACGACGACGGCCTTGGTGTCGAAGCCGTCGGTGCCTTCGCCCAGCCACGCGACGACCGTCCCCGGCCACCCCCCGGCGAAGCAGGCGATCGCGAAGGCGACGATCAACCACGGCAGCGACCAGATCGTCAGTGATCGCGCCCATCGCGGCGTCATCCGCAGCCGGTTGAGCGCACGCGCCCGCGCCAGCGACGCGATCCACGCAAACGCGGGAGCCACAAAACACAGAATCCACGTCCCAGCACCCGCCACCCATCCACCTACCGACTCCGTCGGCGCTGCCAGCCAGAGCAGCAGCGGAATCAGGACGAACAACCGTGGCATCGGGGCAATGGTCCGCGTTGACCGACGCGAGCGGAGAGGATCAACGATTCGCAGTGAGCGTCAGCGAGCCTCGGGTTTGATCAGAGAGGCTCGCTGACGCTCACCGCTAAGCAAAGAACCCACGCGACACACACGCGGTCGGTGCGCTCGACTTCAGAACGTGTGTCCCATCTTCTGACGCTTTGTCGCGAGATAAGCCGCGTTGTGTGCGCCCGGTTCGACGACGATGGGAAGTTGCTCGACGACTTCGAGACCGTGTCCCTCGATGCCGTAGATCTTCTTCGGGTTGTTCGTGAGAACGCGGAGCTTCTTGAGGCCCAAGTCCTTGAAGATCTGCACGCCGATGCCGTACTCGCGGCGGTCGGCGGGGAGGCCGAGCTTGAGGTTGGCTTCGACAGTGTCGAGCCCCTTGTCCTGCAGGCGATACGCGTGGAGCTTGTTGGTCAGCCCGATGCCGCGGCCTTCCTGACGGAGATAGAGCAGCACGCCGCGACCTTCCTGGTCGATGCGCCGCATGGCCAGGTCCAGCTGGTCGCCACAGTCGCACCGGCCGGAGCCGAAGATGTCGCCGGTGAGGCACTCGCTGTGGACGCGGACGATGGCGGGCGTCTCGGCTGGTATTGCCGAGCCGTCCGGACGCCGTTGGCCGATGTCGTCGCCTCGGACTAGCGCGAGGTGCGGCTGTTGGTCAATCGCCGAGTCGTAGGCGTGGAGCGTGAACTCGCCCCAGCGTGTCGGCAGGCGGATCGACTCGACGCGGGTGATCAGCGTCTCTCGCTCCGTGCGGTAGCGGATGATGTCCGCGACCGTGCACATCTTCAGGCCGTGCTTCTTGGCGAAGCGTTCGAGGTCGGGCCGGCGGGCCATCTCACCGTCGTCGCGCATGACCTCGATGCCCACGCCGACCGGCCGGAGCCCCGCGAGTCGGCAGAGGTCCGGAATGCCCTCCGTGTGCCCAGCGCGAACCAGCGTGCCACCTTCGCGTGCGCGGATCGGCTGGATGTGGCCCGGCCGGTCGAAGTCGTCGGCGTGCGCACGCGGATCGGCGAGGCGTCGGACGGTGGTCGCGCGTTCGGTGGCGCTCACGCCGGTCGTGATGCCGAAGTCGGCGGTGGCGTCGACGGTGACGGTGTAGGCCGTGCCGCGCTGAGCCGTGTTGACGCCCGACTGCGGCTGGAGCTTGAGCCGGTCGGCCGTCTCGCCGTCGACCGCGACGAACAGCATGCCGCGGCCTTCCTTGACCATGAAGTTGATCATGGTCGGCGTGACGAACTCCGCGGCGGCGATGATGTCGCCCTCGTTCTCACGGTCCTCGTCGTCGACGAGGATCACCATCTCGCCTTGACGAAGGGCGTGCAGGCAGTCGTCAATGCTGTCGAACGGCATGACCGACAGTATGCGCTGCAGGAACCGTGTTTGTTTCGGGCTTTGGTGCCAACTGGCTCCGTAGAGAGCGACTGAAGTCGCTCAGCAAGCTACGGGTCGAGGGCGTAGCGGCACTTTTGACGATCTCCAACCGCGTAGAGCGGGTGGTTGCGGGGGACGTCGACGGTCTCGACCAACCGTCCGCCGAGGTGCTCGATGGTGCGTCGGCTGGCGACGTTGTCGGGGTTGCAGGTCAGCCAGACGGGGTCGAGGCCGTGGGCTTTGGCGAGTGGCAGCAGCAGCGACGTCGCACGCCGGGCGATGCCGTGGCCGCGGAAGCTGGGAAAGACGACGTAACCGATGTGGCCGACGTAGCGCTGCAGGTGCAGGCCGGCGGCGTCGCGGGTGTCGACGCGCAGCGAGATCCGTCCGGCAAAGTCGGTCTGATCGCCGTCGTCGAATCGGATCCAGAAGCGGTAGGCGACGTCGCAGCCCGATTCCGGATTGGGACGCTCTCGGCCGCGCGGTTGCTGGCGGAGCGTGGCGAGGAGTCGCGTCGGATCGACCCGGCAGTCGGGCTCCGTCCGGCAACCCGGGCCGTTGCTGGCAGCGAGGAACGCGTCGGCCTCGGCGAGACTGGGCTCGACGAGCGACACGCGATCCGACTGGCCCGCCGGTTCTGACGTCGCTGCGATGTCCGCCAGATCGACAAAGGCCGTCGGCGTCTGTCGGCGCCGCAACAGTCGGTCGAGCAGCACGGGCCGATGGTACGAAAACAAACGCCCCGCAGCGATGGCTGCGGGGCGTCCGGGTGGGTCGTTGCGGGCGACTTAGAAGAAGATGAACAGCGGCACGTCGTCGGTGATATTGGGCCACATGAAGCCGTAGAGCAGCACGATGACGATCACGCACACCAGCGCCGCCACGCCCGTCAGGACGGTGTAGATGTTGTTCGTCGGCTTGACGTTGATCGTCTCGGTGCGGAGTCGGCTCATCGGAACAGGGCTGAAAGCAGGCGGCGGGCGGGAAAAGCGAGGCGAGTCGAATCAGCGGAGCGAGGCCGGGCGAACCAGGTCGTTCTCGTTGATGCGGGTCAGGCCATCGCCGCGGAGTCGGCCGAAGGCTTGCTGGTCGTCGACGTCGGTGACAGTGAGCAGGCCGAGGAAGTCGCCGTTGGCGGCTTCATAGATGGCGAACTCCATGCCGGTGCGGACGTCGTCCTGGGTGCCGACGCTGATGGTTGCGTGCGGGCCGCTGGGCAGTGTGACGCGGCTGGTGATGACGCCGTTGACCGTCGCGGCGGCGGTGGCGATGCCGCTCTCGTCCAGGCCGAGCCCCGCAAGCGCCTGACGCATCTGATCGTTCCGCACGGACAACTCGGCGTTCTTCTCCTGCTCGTTGCGAAGGGACCGCACGGCGAAGCGAAGCTCGTTCTGAGTCTGGCTCAGAGCCGTCTGCGTGTCTGCGAATCGGACGGTGACCTGCTGGTTCTGCTCGCGAAGGTCGGCGACGCGCTGCTGAAGCCCCTCGACGTTCTGCGTGACCAGCTGCAATGCCTGGCCGGTGCTGGCGACGGTGGCTTGCTCCAGAGCGAGCTGCCCGCGGACTTCGGAGGCCTCGGCGCGGGCGGCGTTGAGGGCGTCCTGCAGCTGCTGCATCTGACTCTCGGAGTCCGTGATGCGTGCGTTCAACGCGGCGATGCGGCCTTCGCTGATCGCCTTGGCGTTGGACAGCGCACTCGACGCCGACGCGGCCTGGGCGACGGCAACGTCGCGGGCAGCATCGATGTTGTCGAGATCCTCCTTGAGGTTCGGGACCGTGGTGAGGAACGTGACTGACGCTGCTGAGAGCAGCAGGGACAGGAACACGAGCAGAACGACAAAGAGCTTGGTCAGTGGGCTCACGGTCGAAGCCTCCGGAGTGTCGCCGAGGTGCAAAGCCGGGCGGCCTTGCTGGCGAGGGCAGGTGCACCCGTCGGCGGACGCCGAGAGAGGTGCGGGGACGGTGCCGTCGCGGGCCGGGAAGCGACGGCAAGGCAAGGGGGCGGGACGGTTCCGATCGAGACCGGAATCGCTCGCACGCCCGTCGGAACAGTCTCCGACGCCGGTGGCCCGGGCGTGCGACTCGCCATGCTAATGGTCGGCCTGCACGTGTCAACGCTGCGCGCACGGCTCAGGGCGCGTCGCGGCGTATCGGACGTCTGCTTGCCGGCGGGGCGTTCATTCGCTCGGGTGGCGCGCCGATACAGGCAGTGGACCCTGTCTCATGACCATCAAGCCCACCAAAGACGCCACTTCCCCCATGGCCAACACCCGCGACGCCGACCGCCGTCGGCATCGTCGGCATCAGACGGCCTTCCCGGCCATCGCTCAGCCGATCGAAAGCCAGGCGGTCATCGGCGAGATCATCGACTTGTCCAGCGGCGGAGCGCGTCTCGTCACGACCGACGCCTCGGCCAAGCCGGGCGACGTGACGGAAGTTCGCCTGACGCTCCCGCCGCACGCGGGCATTCAGCCGTTCATCCGGCTCGCGAGCGACGAGGTCCAGCCGACGTGTGCGTGGCAAGGCAAGTTCGAAATCGCCCGCCGCATCGACCGTGGCGACGGCACCTTCGAGCTGGGCGGCAAGTTTTGCGATATGACGCCCGTCGATCGCGGCATGCTCGGGCTCTACCTGAGCACCCAGCCGCTGGCGGCGTGAGCCGACGCGAGCGCGCAATAAAAAATCCCCCGGGCGAGTGTCACCTCCGACCGACCGCCGGCCGGAGGTGACTGCCCGTGGGAACCAACCGCGCTCCATTCACACGAGTGACCCAACGCAGGTCGCTCGTCAGCCGCCACCACAGCGGCCGCCGACCACTTGGCGAATTGGGTGCCGGACGAACGCAACGGGCAAAATCCGGATGCGCATTTTTCCTCTGGCCGCGTCGTGCGATCCCTCGAATGGGCGAGGCAGGCCGGGACGGGCGATTTTTCAACTCGGCCGGAAGCAACTTTTTCTTCGCGGGTTCCTGTAAAAGACCCTGAGACAGCGTCGCATTCATCTGGGTCTGCTTAAATCTTCATCGTTCGCTCATCAACGTGCCCGTGACGCGCGCAGGCGCACCTTCGCCACGCTGATCGATCGACGTCGTGTACGATCGCGTGCCCGCCACGATGAAGCTCTCCGTCACCATCCCGGCTCAGAACGAGGCCCGCACGATCGGCGATGTCGTCCGCGATATCCCGCGTGAGATCGACGGCATCGACGAAGTCGAGGTGATCGTCGTCGACGACGCCAGCGACGACGGCACGGCCGAGTTGGCCGAGGACGCCGGGGCGAAGGTCGTCACCATGACCGGCCGGCCGGGGCTCGGGCCGGTGTGGCGTCTGGGCATGGACCGGGCGATTCGCGGCGGGGCGGACCTGATCGTCAACCTCGACGGCGACGGGCAGTTCCGTTCGAGCGACGTGGCCGAAATCGTCCAGCCGCTGCTGCGGGGCGAGTGCGACTTTGTCCACTGCACGCGTTTCGCCCACGGCGGGCCGGTGGGTCGCATGCCGGCGATCAAGCGTGCGGGCAACTGGCTCGTGACAAAGCTGGCCAACGCGATCTGCGGCACCAAGTTCACCGATGTCTCCTGCGGCTTCCGGGCGTACAACCGTGAGGCTGCGTATCGGCTGTCGCAGTTCGGGCGTTGGACGTACACCGAGGAGTGCGTCGTCTACCTCGTCGGCCGAGGCTTGCGGATCAAGGAGATGCCGTTCCCCGTGCTGGGCGAGCGCGAGCACGGCAAGAGCCGGGTGGCGAGCAACGTCATCTACTTCGCCAGCCACCTGCTGCACATCCTCATGCGCGCGGTGCGCGACGGGAAGCCGATGAAGTTCTTCGGCGTGGTGGCGGCGCTGGCGCTGTTGCCGGGCCTGCTGACGCTGGTGCTGGTGGGTCTCTGGGCGATCGCGATGCAGACGACGACGCCGTTCACGGGCGTGCTGACGATCGGCATCATTGCCACGCTCATCGGCGTGCTCCTGACGGTGCTGGCACTCCTGGCTGACATGGTGAGTCGGCACCGGCTGATCCACGAGGAGCTGCTCTACCTGGCGCGGTGTCGCTACTACGCGTCGCCTCAGGCGGACGACGTGCCGGAGTCGGCGGCGCTGGCGTCGGTGTTCGAGGCCTGAGCGACTTTGTCCATCACGGCGTCGACAGTGATGCGGTCAATGCAGTAGGGCGGCCGACATCGGACGTGCGGTGTGGTCGCGTGCTGCGGGTAGCGAAAGCACGGCGCGCAAGATGCGGGCGTCTGGACGACCAGATGCCGGTAGCCCCACGGTGAGACCTCGTCCGGCCGAGCCGGTGCGAAGAGCGTGACGGGCGGCGTCCCGACGGCGGCGGCGAGGTGGGCGAGCCCGGAGTCGGAGCCAACGTACAGGTCGCACGCCGCCAAGACGGCCGCGGCGTCGGCGAGCGTGCCGGTGAGTTGCAGTACAGGTGCGTCGGTGTGCTCTGCGAGCAACTCACCAACGCCAGCATCCTCGGGACCTTCCAGTAGGACGGGCGTGTATCCGAGGTCGCACAAGCACGGGACGAACTGACCGAAGTGTTCCGGAGACCACCGTTTGCTCTGAGAAAAGATGGTGTCTCCACTCCCCGCGTGGATCGCACAGAAGCGATCCACGCGGGGAGTGGAAACGAGTCTCTCCAGTCGATGTCGAGCGTTCTGGACCTCGGTCTCGTCGAGCGGAAAGACCGGGCTCATTGACCGATCGACGGGAAGCTCGAGCGCTTCCAGCAGATCGAGATTCGACAGCACGTCATGACGTCCGTCGTGCGTCGGAACGCGGTGTCGAACCAAACCGTGAAGTGCGGCGAGCTTCCCGACGCGGTAGTCATGGATCACGACGCGCTTCGCCCGAGACGCCGACGCCAGAAGCGAATACTGCCACCGATTGCTCGGATAGGGCACGACGAGCAGATCTGCACGAAACGCCCGGAGCTCCCGCAGCAACCTGGCGAACTGCCGGGGCTCGTTGCCGAAGACGCGAACCTCGGCCACTTCGTCAAGCCGATCGAAGACGCCGGCGATCGACGCGTTGCGGGCAAAAATCGTGACCGGCGAACCGGTACCGCTGGCCAGCTGTCGCACCATCGGCTGGGCCATGAGGGCGTTGCCCATGCCCGCCAGCACCGGGATTGCGGTTTTCACTGGCGTTGGAGGTCGAGGCACATCGGGGCGACGCTGCGGAACCCGCCGGTCCAGCCGTAGCCGCGGACCAGGTCGTACATCGCCTGAAGACGCGGGTACTTCCACGGGAGGTGCTCTGGCTCGCGGGCCTTGACCTCCGGCGTGCTGAGCAGGCCCGTCGCGTCGTGGTACGCCTCGTCCGCCTGACGTTTCAGGTCCTCCAGGTCCAGGACGAAGTGCTCGCCGAGGCGATCGAGCACGAGTTTTGACGACGCGGGCAACAGCTCGAACTTGCCGTCGAGGCCGAGGTCGAAGGTCAGGACGAGTCTGCCGCCGGGCTTGACGACGCGGGCCATCTCGTCGACGACGGCCGCATAGTCGCCGGTGTGCTCCAGCACGCTGACGCACATCAAGACGTCGAGCCCACCGTCGTCGAATGGCAGCTTCTGGATCGGCGACGCGTCGTACGACACCCGGCCGTCGTGCTGCTCGTTCACCGCGGCGAACATCTTCGCGTAGGTCGTGTTCGGATCGCAACAAGCGAACGTTGCACCGTCGAGTCGCTCGGCCAGCAGGTACGGCAGGAACGTCACGCCGCTGCCCGCGTCGCAGCAGACCAGGTCCGTCCGCCCGACGCGATCCGCCTGCGCCATTACGGCGGCAGCAGCGAAGGGATATTCGAATCGTCGCGACCAGAGCCGCATCGGATCGTCGCCCCAGTGCCGGCCGTAGCCGCGGAGGGCTGCGTCGTGCTGCTGGAGGAACGCGTCGTTGTACGACTTGAGTTCGCCGTAGAAGTCCGAAGCCTTGAGTGCGTCCAGCTCCGCCAGCGTCGGCACGCCGTTGCGGAACTCGGGCAACGCTTCGGTATCCAAAAGGGCGACGTCGCGCGGCATCCGGGATGATGTTACGACGCTGCCTCTCCGTCATCCCGAACGCAGCCGAGGGACCTCGGAGTGGTTCTGTAAGGCGTTCCGGACGAGGTCCTTCGACTCGCTGCGCTCGCTCAGGATGACGGAGGTGGGCGACGGCTCACTCCAGCACGACGCCGGCTTTGCCCAGGACCGTGCCGGTCGCGGCGGCGAGGTCGACGCGGGCGATCTCGTATTGGCTGATCGCCGACGCGAGCGACAGCCTGGCCGACGCGAGATTCCGCTGCGACTCAAGCAGCTCGGCCGACGAGGTCGCGCCGGCGTCGACCTGACGCTCCTCCGCCGCCAGAAGTCGTTCGGCCGTCGCGACGCGTTGGCGTGCGGCGAGGATGCGTTCGTAGCCGGTGTCGATGCCTTCGCACGCGTCGTAGACCTCACGTTTGATTATCTCCTGGCGACGCCGAACGTCCAGCAGCCGCTGCGCGCGTCGCAGCAGGCTCTGGCGGAGCTGTTGCCGACGGACACGGTTGCCCAGCGGCTGTTCGAATGTCAGGCCGATGGTCTGGTCCTGGAAATCGCCCGAGCCGAGTTGGTCGACGGCGCCGTCGTAGTCGCCGCCCAGGCCATTCACACCCCATTCGTAGAAGACGTCCAGCCGCGGCAGGTAGGCCTCGCGACTGGCATTCAGCAGCCGGGCTTGTTCGGCAAGCTCAGCCACGCGGGCCTCGGCAAGCTCTCCGCGACGTTGCATGGCCATCGTGACCAGCTTTCTCGGCTCCAGCGAGTACGGCACGGCCGCGGCTTTGGTCGAGGGTTCGAGCGCCGAGGAATTGCCCACCGCGAACGGCGACGACTCCAGCCGGACCGACATCAGATCGCGCAGTGCCCGCTGTGCACGATCCGCCTGCCCGACGGCCGCGACCAGCTCTTCGGTCGCGTCGGCCTGGGCGCTCTCGGCACGGACGACCTCCAACTCGCCCGTCGAGCCGGCGCGGAATCGGCGTTGTGCCCGTTCGAGCTGTTCGCCGACGAGTTGGAGTTGTTCCTCGCGAACTTCGACCGCTCGCCTGGCCGACCAGAGCTGCCAGTACGCGCGATCGACCGCGGCGATGGTGTCGACGACCGTCACCTTGAGCCGCTGCCGGGCCGCGGCGACTTCAGTGGCAGCGATGCGGATGCCCAGCTCGCTTGCGTCGCTGCCGAAGCCGCGCAAGAGCGGCTGGCTGATCGAGACGCGAACGTCCTGTTCCCACTGAGGATTGAGCAGCCGTCCCTGGTCCGTCTCGACGCGATCGATCGGCGCCGTCACGCGGACCTGGCCGCCCGTGCGCAGCGGCTTGGTCAGGCTCGGGTCGATCGTCAGCGCATCGAGCTGGCCGCCTTGCACGCGGACGACGGACGTGTCGCCTGAGCCGTCGGGGCTGAAGATCGTCTGGTTGATGAAGGGCGAGTCTTGCTTGGCGTACCGGGCGTCGACGCCGAAGGTCGCCTCGAAGGCCCCTTGTTCGACAGACAGACCCGCGGCTGCAATTTGCGGGTCGATCTCGGCGATTCCGACGTTCGTGTTGTTCGCCAGCGCGATTCGTCGCGCGGCCGACAGCGTGAGCTCGACGGTGCGACCGGCCGGCTGTGTGGTCGGCTGTGTCGTCGCGGTCTTTGCGGGACGGGTCGTCAGTTCGAGTGGCTCGACGCGGCGGGCGTCGTCGGGATCGCCGAGGTAGGGCGAAAGGTCCGACGCGCAGCCGGCGATCAGAAGCATGCCGATGAGCAGGCAAGCCTTCGACACCTGCGACGGGCGTGATCCGTCATCCCGAGCGCAGCCGAGGGACCTCGCCTGAACCCGCGTCGCAAGGCGAGGTCCTTCGACTCGCTGCGCTCGCTCAGGATGACAGAGGTCGGTCTCGTGCATGGAGGCTTACTCGTGGCGAAGGGCGTCGATCGGGTCGAGGCGGCTGGCCTTGATCGCGGGGAACATGCCGAACGTCAAGCCGACGCCTGCGGAAAAGCCAAACGCGAGCACGACCGCCCAGGCCGGAATCGCCGCCTGCGCCAGCGGCGAGTCGGGCAGCGCCCGCGCGATCATCACCATGCCTTGGCCGAACGCCAATCCGATCGACCCGCCCACCAGGCACAGCACGACCGCCTCGACCAGGAACTGCACGAGGATGACGATCGGCTTGGCACCGACGGCCTTGCGCAACCCGATCTCGCGGGTGCGCTCGCTGACGCTGACGAGCATGATGTTCATGATGCCGATCCCGCCGACGAGCAGCGAGATGCCCACGACGCCGGCCGCAGCGAAGGTGATGATCCGTGCGATCTCGCGCACTTGCTCGACGATCGCCTCGACGCGTTGCACCCGAAACGTGTCGACGTCGCCGGGACGAATGTCGCGTCGATTCCGAAGGTAAAAGATCGCCTCGCCCTCTGCCGCTTCGACGGATTCGGCGTCGACGGCGGCGGCCTGGATGTAAACGAACTGCCACGGATTGGGGTCCATCGCGTGGAGCGTGTCGAACGGCACGTAGACCTGCGTCTCCGGTGGTCCGCCGCCGAAGCTTGGGCGTTTGTCTTCCTCGATCACGCCGACGATTCGAAAGCGCCGGCCGCCGATGAGCACGTCTTCGCCGGTCGGATCAGTCGGGAGGTTCAGCTCGTCGCGGGTCTCCTCGTCGATCAGCGTCACGGCTGCCGCACGCTCGCGATCGAGCAGTGTGAAAGGCCTGCCGATCAGAACTTCGCGGTTCTCAAGGTCGTGCCAGGCCGCGTCGATGCCGGTCACAAGCTTGGTCACACGCTCGTCCCCGTAGCGGACGGCCAGCCGTCGATCGGTGATGCGGGTGAAGCCTTGGATGCTCGGCGCAGCTTCGGCGAGGCCTTCGAACTCGTCGGGCTTGAAGTTGAACAGTCGCCACGGCAGCTCGGCCTGCGGCCCGTCGTCAGGCCGATCGGGCAGGATGAACAGGTTGTTCGTGCCGAAGCGTCCGACTTCTTCGAGCACAGCCTTTTCGAGTCCGACCACGCCCGCGACGACGATGGTGACGCTGCCGACGCCGATGACGATGCCGAGCGTCGTGAGCACGCCGCGCACCTTGTTGGCCCAGATCTGCGACAGCGCAAGCCCGATGCTGACAAAGACGACGACGAACAGGCGCGTCGGTCCGGCGAAAATCGATGACGCGCCGCTCATGCCGCAAGCCCCCGCTGGGCGACCGGTTCATCGGCGACGATCTTGCCGTCGTTCATGCGGACAACCCGACGCGCGCGCGCCGCGACGTCCGCCTCGTGGGTCACGACGATGACCGTCTGGCCATCCGCGTGGAGGTCGGCGAACAGGCCGAGAATGTCGTCGGTCGTCCGGCTGTCGAGTGCGCCGGTCGGCTCGTCGGCGAGCAGGATCGTCGGGCGATTGACCAGCGCTCGCGCGATGGCGACGCGCTGCCGCTGTCCGCCTGACAGCTGGTTCGGCCGGTGCGTCATGCGATCACCCAAGCCGACACGGTCGAGCGCCTCGGCCGCACGCTCGCGGCGATGCCGAAAACCACCCTCGCTGTAGAGCAGCGGCAGCTCGACATTGCGCATTGCGGTCTGACGCGGCAGCAGCTCGAAGCTTTGGAAAACGAAGCCGATTTCGCGATTGCGAAACCCTGCGAGCTCGGCGGACGACATCGCGTCGACGAGTTTGCCCGACAGCTCGTACTGCCCGCTCGTCGGGCGATCGAGGCAGCCGAGGATGTTCATCATCGTCGACTTGCCGCTGCCGCTGGCACCCATGATCGCGACATACTCGCCGCGTTGGACATCGAGGCTCACGCCGTCGAGCGCTCGGACGATCTCACCACCCACGTCGTAGTGCTTGGTGATGTCGCGGAGGCTCAGCACGTTCGGTTGGTCGTTTCCTGCTTCAAAGCAACGCCCGCTGACGCGGGCGGCTTACTCAGTCACGTCAGCGGGCATCGCTGCCGGCGTTGTTTGACTTGACCCTGACGCTGCGTCCGTCGCGAATGGTCTCGAGCACCTTGAACGGGCCGACGATGATCTGGGTGCCCTCGTCGAGTCCGGCTTCGATGATCGTGTTGAGCACGTCGCTTTCTCCGGTACGGACCGGCATCGATTGTGCCTTGCCATCGACCACGGCGTAGACGAGTGGGGCGATCGTGCGATCACTCAGCAACGCATCGGACTGGCGTGCGGACTCCGGAAGCTCATCGACACGCCGGCCGACAACGGACTGGCTCGGTACGAGCAGGACGTCTTCGAACAGCCTCGTCTCGACCTCCACGTCAGCGGTCAGGCCGCTGATCGCGCGAAGGTCGTCGGCGTCGAGGGCGGCGCGGTCGAGCGTGATTTCGACCTCGTAATGACCGGTGCCGTCACTGCTGCGGGCGTCGGTCGTCTTGGCGAGTGCGACGCTGGAAACGGTGCCGGTCAGCGGCTGGTCGTCGTAGGCGACACTCCGGACGATGGCCGTCTGGCCGAGCTCGACGCTGGTGATGTTCGCCTCGTCAATCTCGGCGACGCAGATCATCCGCGACAGGTCGGCGACTTCCAGGATCACGGTGCCGGCGTTGTTCATCGTGCCGACGACGACGACCTCGCCGACCTCGGCATTCAGCCGCGTGACCGTCCCAGCCAGCGGGCTGCGGATGACGGTGTCGTCCAGCTGCTGCTGCGCCCGCTCGGTGCCGGCTTCCGCTGCGTCGACGGCGGCTTCAAGGACGGCCAGGTTGGCTTCGTCGGCTTCGAGTTGAAGCTCGTCCTGACGCACCTGTGCCCGCAGTCGCTCGACCGTCGCCTTGGCAGCCTCGACGGCACGGCGGCTGACGTCGTCGGTCGTCAGCAGCGACTCGACGCGTTCGAGTTCGAGCGTGGCCTCGGCGAGCGACGCCTCGTTGACCTTGCGACCGGCCTCGCTGGCGGACAATCGAGCGCGGGCGACGGACAGATTCGCACTCGCCTGCCGAACTCCGGCCTCGGCGCTGCGAACCTGGGCCCGGGCGTCGACGTCGTCGAGCCGGACGAGCACGTCGCCTTCCTCGACGACGTCACCCTCGTCAAATGCGAGCTCGATGATGCGGGCACTCGTGCGGGCAGAGATGCTCACGCGGTGCTCGGCGCGGATGGTGCCAGGTGCCGTGACCGAGACGCGCAGTGCACCCATGCGGGCGGGCTCGGTTTGGACGGACAGTCCTTCCGGCTCCCCGCCACGCATCGCAAACCCCGTCACAACCGCGGCGACGACGAGCAAAACGACGATGAGGGCGATGATCTTCTTCACAGACGACGTGCAGCTCCCACTCCCGGCAGCGTTGATGCGCGGCTTCCCACAAGGTTGCAGCAGCAGCAGCCTACGACGCCTCGACC
>JBCDKH010000086.1 GCA_038746835.1 Planctomycetota bacterium
CACGCCGTCGCCCTCTTTGAAGACATGGATGCCCCAGCTGATCCAAAGGTCGGCCTCGCTATCGGGCACGTTGAGCAGCCGCGTCAGCGAACGCGACTGGAGCGGCAGTGCGACCTCGCGAACGATTTCAACCTCGTCCTTCCTCGCGGCGTCGTCGACGATCTCCTCGACCAGACGTCGCATGTCCGCCTGGTACTCCGGGGCGTTCGGCCGCTTGAAAAAAGGCTCGACCAGCGCGCGGTAGTTGGTGTGATCCGGTGGATCGGTCTCGATCGGGTACTGCCGCACGTCGCGAACGTCCGCCTCGGAGTGCGGGACGATCATGTACGGATCGTCATTGCTGAACTGCTTCCAGTCCTTGCAGCACTTGCGAACGTCTTTGAGACGAAGGACCAGCGGCATGTCCTGCCCTTCGGCCTGCATCGTCTTGATGCCGGCGTTCTGTCGATCTTCTGCGAAAGGATCTCTGTCGGCCATCGTGGTCTAGTTGGAGGACTTCAGCAGGTCTTTGAGTTCGAAGCTGACATCAGCGAGTGACTCAGCAGGCGGCTTGATCTGCTTCGGAATCAGCTTGCTGCCGATCACGTAGCTCTTGGCCTCGTTGATGGCGTCGACTGCGATGAGCGTCTCGTCGCGCAGGTACCAGGCCGAAAAGCTCTGGCCTGGCTCGGCCTTGCCGCGAACGACGCATCGGTCGTAGCCCGTCGACACGCCCGCGATCTGCAGCTTCACGTCGTACTGGTCCGACCAGAACCACGGCAGCGTCGTCTTCAGCTGCGTTGCACCGGCGATGGCAGCGGCGACGCGTTTGGCCTGATCGGTTGCGTTCTGAACGGATTCGAGTCGCAGCCGCGTCTCGTAGAGCGGGTGGAACTGATTGCAGCAGTCGCCCATTGCATAGATCGACGGATCGGACGTCCGATTCATCTCGTCGACGACGATCCCGTTGTCGACGTCGAGGCCGCAGGCTCGGGCAAGGTCGTCATTCGGTGCGGCTCCGGCACCGACCACGACGAAGTCGACTTCGCAGAGGGTCTCACCCGCTTTGTCCCGCAGAGCGAGCCCGCCGCTTGACGGGTCGATCGATGCGACGGCGGTTCCAGTTCGGAGGTCGACGTCGTGCCCGCGATGGAGTGCCTCGAAAAAGTCTGACACCGCCTCGCAAGTCACGCGCGACAGCACACGATCGGCCATCTCGAAGACGGTCACTGAGCGTCCGAGCTTCCGCAGTGAGGCTGCGACTTCGAGGCCGATGAAGCCAGCGCCGATGATGGCGACACGGTCCGCATCACGAGTCGCGTCGCGAACGGCCTCAGCTTCGGCGGCGGTGCGGAGTGAGGAGACCAGGTCGTGATCGATGCCGCTGATCGGCGGTCTGAGGTGCTTCGAACCTGTTGCAAGGACGAGCGACGTGTACTCGATCGACGCGTCTCCAACCTGAACGGTCTTCGCATCACGATCGATCGCTTCGGCACGCTGATCCAGACGCAGCTGGATGCCCTGATCCTCGTAGAAATCAGTCGGCCGGATCAGCTGGAGGTCCGAGTCGCCGTTCGGATCGAGCTGCGTCTTCGATAGCGGCGGACGGTGGTACGGCACGACGGGTTCGTCGGCGATGAGCGTGATCGGCCCACGCCACTTTGCCTGGCGGAGCGAGGCACACAGCTGGGCCGCGGCGTGACCGCCACCGACGATGACGCAATGGTCGTCCGGCACACTCATTGGGGCGCAGCCACTCTCACTTTCAGGCCGTCGAGTTCGGGCGTGATCGGCACTTGGCAACCCAGCCGGCTGGTCTCGTCGGTGTCGTCGTCAAGCTCGAGCATGTCGGCCTCGGCGTCGTTGGGCTGGCCGACGCGGTCCATCCAGTCGGGATCGACGTGGACGTGGCACGTCGCACACGAGCAAACGCCGCCGCAATCGCCCTCGATGCCTTCGACCTGGTTAGCAACGGCCGCGGTCATGAGCGACCCATCGGCCGCGTCGACGACGACGTCTTGTCCATTCGGCTGTGTGTAGGTGATCTTGGCCATCGGTATGGTTCTAGCGGCTGGTGGTGACGACCTTCAGCGCCGCACTGCTGACGTGGCCGGTGGTATCGGCGTACCGGACGGTGACCTCATTGTTCTCGCCGAGCAGGTCGTAGGGAACGGGCACTTCGACGAGGCCGAAGAATCGCTGGCGATCTGCCTGCTCGTTGTCACCGCGGACGTCGCTCGGTACCGCGAGTTCTTCTCCGTTCAGTTTGACGGACGTTGGAAACGGGCTGAAGCCGTGATCGCGCCCGACACCTAAACGCAGAACTGCCCTGCCGCTGTCGCCGACGTCAACGCTTTCGATGGCGAACGTATTTGGCTGGTTTGCTTCGATGCGCTTGAGATAGCTGGTCGCGTAGTAGCGTGATTCCGATGCCGTCGCTGTCGGCTCGACCGCCTTCGAGAATGTGACCGAGAGGACCGCGGTCGCATTGGGCGGGAGGGTGATCGATTCTGGCAGGTCGCGCTGCGTCGAGGTGGTAAGGCGCGGAGCGCCCTCGGGATAGTCGAGCAGCTTGATCTGGACGCTTTCCACCAAGGCGTCACTCGGCAGCACCATCGCCGGCGAGACGGTCATCGATTCGAAGTCTTCCAGGCTGTTCATGACGATGTGGCCGACATCGCCCTCGAGGTAAGCGTGGGCCTGCAGGTCGAGCTCGTCGCTCGTGGTCATCACGCGGGTGCCGTTCACGTCGGACCAGAGCTGGAAGAACTTGATGACTTCCGTCCAGACCCAAGGCCCTTCGCGATCGTCGGAAAGGTCGGCGTCGCCTTCGGTGGCTCGACGCATCATCCGCCAGAGGTAAGGCCAGTCGTCACTGCGTCGGCCCCACTCGGCTTTGCCGATCGCGAAGAGCGTGGTCTGGTGGATCTGGTCCGGCCGCTCCAGGAACTGCATGAGCATCGCGTTGCCCGATCGGAGGATCTCGGCGTCGGCGGTCGGCGTCCAGGGCTTGCGGTAGTACTCGTGCAGCTGCGAGCCGTACTCGGAGATGAGGAACGGCTTGCGATGCCCAAGCTTGAGCTCGCTGTAATGATCGACGAGGTCGAGGACGGCTTCGATGTTGCTTCCGCGGCGCAGCTGTCGCAGGCCATTGCTGATGTTCGGGAAGTCGTAGAAGTGGAGGCTCCAGTAGTCCATCTTCTCGCCTGCGATGTCGATGAAGCTCTTGAGCCGCTCGTCCCAGCGTCCGAAATCATCCCGCTCCGGGAACGGAAAAGCGACGACGTAGCCGCCGATGAGAACGTCGTCGTTGTGCCCCCGAATGCCGTCGGCGACGGCGTTGTGGAACCGGAAGACGTCAGCCGGCGGCGTGTCGCCGCGCGTCGTGAGTTCCCACAGTGGCTCGTTCATCACTTCGACAAACTTGGGCTTCTCTTTGGGCCCTTCTGCGTACATCTGTGCGAGGTAGCGACCCATGAAGTCGCCCGTCGCCGTGCCGAGCGGCTCGTCGGCAGTGTCGGTGGTGGAGATGGTCCAACCCGAGTCCATTTCGGTCTTTCCATCCGGCCAGAAAGGATGGACTTGGGCCCCGACGATGACCTCACTGCGATGGGCGTAGCGCTCCAGATACGGATTAGCGAGGTCCCCTTCGCGCCAGTCCTCGACGAGCTGCGCGATTGAATCCGGATCGACGAAGCCGGGCCGATCCGGGTCCTCCTCAGAGCTTCGCAGCGTGCCACTGATCCGACCGGTCTCCCGCCCGAAGTAGACGTCGAGGTCTTCAAGCAGGTACTCGAGCTTGTCTGGCTCGCTCGTCCAGTCGCTCTCGGAGGTGCTGCCGTGAAGCGAGAGGAAGACCGAGCGGTCGAGCACGCTGACGCCGCCGACTTCATGGCGTGTGGTCCAATCGATCTCGACCGTCGACTGGCCCGACGCGACGGCCGAGAGCAGGAGGCACGGAATGGCAACGAGTCGGTACATGGCTGGTGCTCTAGGACTCGCTAGTTCGACTCGCTGCGGGTGTGCGACTCGAAGACGACGGTCGCCACCCGCCCGCCGTCGTCGGGGAAGACCAGCTCGACGTTGAGCGTCTCGCCGATGGCTTCGCTCGGGACAGGAAACTCGAGCATGCCGAAGAAGTCCGTCCGGCCGACCTGATCGTCGCCGGCCCAATCCGTCGGTGCTTCAAGCTCGACGCCGTTCACAGTGACGGTTGCGCTCAATGAGCGCTCCTTCGCACGCCCGATCGAGACGCGAAGGATGCCGTTCTGCGCATCCGTCGGGACGCCCGAAAGCGTGAATGCCACCGGCTTGTTGGCTTCGATCGTGTGCAGGTAGGAGTCTGCGTAGTAGCGCTCTTGCAGCAGCTCTTGCCGAACGCCGATGGCCTCGCGGAAATCGACGAGGAGCATCACGCCCTCTGATGGCCGGAGCGTCATGGTTGCTGGCAGTTCGAGCAGCGTCGACTCGGCAAAGCTGGCGACGTCGCCGTCCGTCTCGAGCGAACGCTTGCGGATTCGCGCGATCGGCAAGTCGTCCAGACCGTTGAGATCCACCTCGCGCGGCTCGCTCTCCAGATTCGCCAAGGCGATGTACATCCGCATGTCGTCG
Source organism: Planctomycetota bacterium (assembly GCA_038746835.1). NCBI lineage: Bacteria > Pseudomonadati > Planctomycetota > Planctomycetota bacterium. Next base: position 4,591 of record JBCDKH010000086.1, read on the forward strand.
GCGAAAACCTGGACGCGGATGTCCGGGTCATCGGTCGTCGCCCAGCGGTACTCGCCCGTCACGTCACGCCACAGCTCGTACCAGAGCGGCACCTCGGTCAGCACGCTGTTCTCGCCGGCCTGCCGCCACATGATGAAGGTGTAAGGCTGCTCGAAGTCGTTGTTCTTGTACGACCACATCGCACGGGTCAGCAGGAATGGAACCGTCTTGGTGATCCGGTCCGGGTGATCCATGAACGTCATGACTTGTCCGTTGACCGATCCGAGCAGCTGCGCAACGCGAGGCGGGTTGTACGGCCCGACCGAATCGCCCGGGCCGCCAGTCGTGATGCGGCCGTGCTCGGTGATTTGCAGCGGCTTTTCCTCACCCAGGGCGAGGATCGGATACGTCGTCATGAGGTCGAGAATGGCCTCAGAGTTGCTGCCCGTCCGATTCGCATCCACGCCCCCCGCATTGGAGCCGTCGTAGATGTGATAGCTGAGGAAATCCATCTCGGCACCGGCGATGTCGATGAACGTCTTCATCCAGCCGTTCCAGTGGTCGAAGTCGCGTGCTTCAACCTCCATCCAGGCCGCGCTGTACCCGCCGACCTGGACGTCGGGCGTGAGTTCCCTGATTCGCCTGGCCGTGACGATGTGCTGCTGCGAGACGTCCTCGACCGTGGTACCGAGCTTGGCAATCTTGATGAACGGCTCGTTGAAGACCTCGAGGTACTTCGGCCGCATTTCCGGCGTGTAGAAGTGCTTGAGGTGCTGTGCGGTGAACTCCGCCGCAGCCTCGTGCGTCCGCGGGCCCCACGACGTGAAGTCGTTGTCGGGAACGGCGAACATGTACTCCGGGTGCGTGCACAGCACGACGTCACGCCAGTGCTCGGCCACGTAGGTCGGATCAGCTTGACGCTCGAGGATCACCTCCGCGCCACGCTGCCGCATCCACTCGACGTTGGGCATGTCGGGATTGAGCGGGTCCGACGGAACGAGGCTCATCATGCCTGTCTGCACACCGCCGTCGCGTCCGTAGCTGACCTGAAGGTGGTCGGTGAGCCAGCGGACCTCCTCTTCGGTCAGGTCGCCGTCGCGTGCCGAGGCGTGGATGGTGAGGAATTGCTTTCGATCCAGCTCCGTGACGCCGCCGATGTTGCGTCGCACGCTCGGCTCGATCGTCACGACGGCCGGCTCCGCGGCGGTCGCAATGGTGGAGAGCGTCAGGACGCTCGCGGTGAAGAGGGATGACTTCATTGGATTTGAGCCAGTGGCTATTCGTGTTGAACCGCTGCCTCGGCGACGCGGTGTGGTTTGAGGTTGTCCCAGTCGAACGTCACGCCGGTGCCCGGCTCATCGGGTGCGACGGCCCGCGCGTTCTCGACCACCAGCGGACGAGTCGTGTACTCGTCGATCGGGAAGCTGTGGACCTCCAGCCAACCCGCGTTGCTTTGGCCTGAGACAAGCGAAACGTGCAATTCCTGCATGCCGTGCGAGCAGACGGGAATGCCGTAGCGACGGGACAGTTCGGCGACGCGGAGCCAACCTGTGATGCCCAGGCAGTTGCTCGCATCTGGCTGAATGAAGCTCAGCTTCGCACGGTCGAACGCGTAGCCGAACTCGTGGATCGTGTGCAGGTTTTCGCCCATGGCGAGCGGGACGCCGGTCGCCTCTGCGATCCGGGCGTAGCCGTCGTAGTTGTCGGGGATCGTCGGCTCTTCGAACCAGAGCACGTCGGACTCGCCGAAGCGTTTTGCCGCCTCGATTCCGGTCTCGACAGTCAGGGCGTAGTTGGCGTCGACCATGAACGCGCGGTCGTTGCCGAGGCGTTGGCGGACGGCTCGAACCCGTCGGACGTCTTCGTCCAGGTTCGGCCTACCGACCTTGATCTTGGCAGCTTCGAAGCCGCGTTCGAGGTAGCCGTCGATGCTGGCCAAGAGCTCATCGAGCGAAAGCGCCAGGTCGATGCCGCCGCAGTACGCGTTGCATGTCTTCCCCGCACCGCCAGCCATCTGCCAGAGCGGCTTGCCGGCCTGTTTGCAGCGAAGGTCCCAGAGCGCGATGTCGAGCGTCGAGATCGCAAACGAGAGGATTCCGCCGCGCCCGACGTAGTGCATGTGCCAGTCCATTGCGTCGTTGAGCGCTTCGACGTCGTCCGCGTCCTTGCCGAGAACGAAGGGCACCAGGTCCTGTTCGAGCATGGCGAAGACGCTCGAACCGCCTCGCCCGCCGGTGTAGGTGTAGCCGGTTCCCTCGCTGCCATCGTCGAGGGTGACGGTGGCAGTGATGAGTTCGAAGTGCGTGTGCGTGCCGTGCTTGGCATCGACCATGACCTGTGGCAACGGCACGTTGTACAGGCGTGTACGAAGCTGCTGGATGGTCCGGCTCAAGGTGTCAGCTCCTCTCTGACGAGCCGGCGTCGATGCGGGATCTGCACCGCCGCCGCTTTAGTGTGAAAGCGGGGAGAATACCCGCGGTGTCGCCCGCGTGCAATTCGGAATCGACTTGCTGAGGCGATCGTGTCGATCGGTTGTTTTCACCGGCTTTAGTGGTACAGTCGCCGCCCCGATTCGGCCGCATGCCGGCCGGCGTCGGTCTGCGATGGCGTTGCTCAAGTGCACGCCGTTACAGCAACGCAGTGCCCAACCCACTCATCTTCATGGACCAGAAGCTCAGCGCCGCCAGCCTCCGCGCACAACACCACACCAAGGGGCCCGAATGGTTCTGTGACATCCGCACCAAGCCCATCACCGGCGACCTCGCCGTCAATGAGCCGGGCATGGTCCGTCGCGATCCGTCAGCCGTCATCTTCCACGACGGGAAGTACCACGTCTGGTACAGCAAGAGCACTGGCAAGAGCTTCGGCTTCGGAACCGGCGATACCGACAACAAGACCTTCCCCTGGGACTACTGCGACCTCTGGCACGCCACCAGCGAAGACGGCCACCACTGGGTCGAGCAGGACATCGCAGTACCTCGCGGCGAGCCGGGCAGCTACGACGATCGCAGCGTCTTCACGCCCGAAGTCCTTGCCCACGGCGGGAAGTTCTACCTCGTCCACCAGGTCGTGAAGTCGCCCTACCTCGTCCGGTCGATGGAGCACATCGCGATGGCGGTCGCGGACAAGCCCGAGGGGCCTTGGCGCAAAGTCGCCGGTTCGTACGGCGGGCCGATCCTCAGGACGACCGAGGACGGCGAGTGGGAAGGTGAGGTCGACAATCGATTCGCGATCAAGAAGAAAGGCGGCTTCGACAGCCACAAGGTCCACGACCCGTGTCTCATGGCCTACAACGGCAAGTTCTACCTCTACTATAAGGGTGAGCCGATGGGCGAAGAGATGTTCTTCGGCGGACGTGAGACCAAGTGGGGCGTCGCCATCGCTGACGACATCGAAGGGCCGTACGTCCGCAGCGAATACAACCCGGTGACCAACAGCGGCCACGAAGTCTGCGTCTGGCACTACAACGGCGGCATCGGTGCCCTGCTCACGACCGATGGCCCCGAAAAGAACACGATCCAGTGGGCACCGGACGGCGTCAACTTCGAGATTCAGGCCGTGATCAAGGGCGCGCCGGAAGCGCTTGGGCTCTTCCGAACGCCTGACCACGACAAGCACCCGCTCGAAGGGCTTCGCTGGGGGCTCTGCCATCACGTCAACCAGCAGGCCGGCTACCTGAGCCGCTTCGAAGTCGATGAGACGCAGAAGCTCAACTACACGGCCCGTCGGGTTTACGAGTGACCGGCGTGGAAGTCATTGCTCACGGAGGACCGATCATGGTTTCAATCAGATGTCGAATGCGTCGCGGCCTGCTCGTCCTGGCCGTCGTGGTGCTAACCGTCGGCACGATCTCGAGTGTCAGTCGAGCGCAGCCGATGCCGCTGTCACGATCGGACCAGCAGGCGTTTGAAGCCGAGGCGGTGCGGCAGACGTTGCGAAGCGTCGCGGAGTACCAGCTCAAGCGATACGGCCCGAATCCGCCGACAAAGGACTGGCTGGTCGGCACGTTCTTTAGCGGCATGGTTGCTGCGCACCAGGCGACGGGTGACGCGTGGTACCGGGAACAGGCCGAGCAGTGGTCGAGGCGGAGCGAGTGGGACATCCGGAACCCATTCGACGCCGACGACGTGTGCGTCGGCCAGACGTACCTCGATCTCTACTTCCTCGATCCGCAGGAGGAGAAGATCGCCAATCTGGTCGAGAAGCTCACGCCGCTGTTCGATCAGGAGACGCTTCCGCCCGGCGAGCCGCATCGGTGGATGAAGAACGAACGTCCGTTCATCGGCCGGCACCTCTGGTGGTGGTGCGACGCGCTGTACATGGCCCCGCCGGTCTACGCGCGTCTGTCAGTGGCAACGGGCGACCCGCGCTTCCGTGAACAGATGCACGAGCTTTTCTGGGACAGCACCGAGTTTCTCTACGATCCCGAGGAGCGGCTCTACTACCGCGATCTCTGGCGTTTTCCCAAAGACGGCAGCACGTCGGCGAAGGAGTTCTGGTCGCGCGGGAACGGCTGGGTCTTCGCCGGTCTGGCCCGCACGATCCCATATCTGCCCGAAGACGATCCGCGTCGCGAGGATTACCTCAAGCTGTTCGAAGACATGGCCTACCGGGTCGCCGAGCTTCAGCAGCCGGACGGCCTGTGGCGTGCGTGGATCAACCAGCCCGATGCCGACGGGTTCGAGATCAAGGAAGCTTCAGGAACGGCGTTCTTTGTCTTTGGCTTGGCCAAAGGCGTGAACGAAGGTTGGCTGCCTCGCGAGTACTTCATGCCGGCGATCATTCGCGGCTGGTCCGGACTCAACACGTGCATCACGCCTGACGGTCGGCTCACGCACGTGCAACGCGTCGGCAGTGCTCCTGCACCGGTCCGGCCGTGGGACAGTGCCGACTACGCGATCGGCGGAACGCTGCTCGCGGGTTCGGAGGTCTACAAGCTGGCCCAGTCAGGTGCGGTCCCGAGCAATCCGGAACTCACCGGCTTCCTGCCACGTGTCGTAGCCGACGATGGCGCGTTCACCTGGTACAACGATGAGCGGGCGATCCTGGCAGGACCGTTGCTGCTGGTGAACTACGTCAAGCGCGATGGCCGGACCGCGATGAGCGTCTTTGGCGATTTGCATCGCACGTTCTCCGAAAGCACCAAAGCCGAGGTCGTCCTGAGCTCGTGGGCGGAGAAAGACGACCACAACAACGGGGCCATGCTCTGGCTCGGCGGCAAGGAGCGGCGTGTGCTGGCGACCTACGCCCGGCATGGCGGACGGAGCGTCAACTTCGGGCAGCGCTACCTCGACTTCGACAAAGACGGCTTCAACGCAAGACCAAGGGTTTCCGACGAACGCAGCTTCGACGTCGTCACGACCAAGCGCGGGCTCACCTATCAAAATCTCATCCAGCTGAGCGACGAGGGCAACGGCGACGGACGAATCTACAACTTCTTCCGCGGGGACAACTTCAACCCGGCGTTTGTCTTCTCCGACGACGCGGCCCAGACGTGGAGCGAGCCAATCCAGCTCATCCGTGCCGGCAGCAACAGCAGCCAACGGCCGTACGTGAAGTACGCCGACAACGGCACTGATCGCATCGACCTGTTCTACAGCGAAGCCCACCCGCGGGCGGCGAAGGACAACAGTCTCTACCACGCTTACTACCAGGCTGGCACCTTCTACAAGTCCGATGGCACGCCCATCCGCACGATGGCCGAGCTGCGCGACAACCCGCTGACGATCGAGGACGGCACCCTGCTTTTCGATGGCAGCACAGAGTCCGGCCGAGGTTGGGTGTGGGATCTCGAACTCAACGAATCCAGCGAACCGCAGGCAGCGTTTATCTCATCGCCCAGCGGTGACATCGGCACCGACATGCGGTACTGGGTCGCGACGTGGCGGAACGGAGAATGGCGCGTCGAGGGAATCGGCTACGCGGGCAGCAACCTCTACCCGAAGGAACAGCACTACGCCGGCGGGATCACGCTCGATCCGTACGACCCGAACCGCGTCGTTGTCTCGGCCGACGTGCATCCGGGCACGGGCGAGCCTCTTCCACAGCGGGTCTACCAGCTCTTCAAGGGTCATCGCGACAGCGACGGCACCTGGACGTGGGATCAGCTCACGTTCGAACCAGTCCACGACCAACTACGACCGTTCCTTGTCCGCGGCCGACCCGACACGCTCGTCTGGTTCGCCGGCGAGTACGTCTGGTATGGCAGCTACCGCACCAAAGTGATGGCCAGCTGGGGTCTATAGCCATTTCGATCACGAACCTCTTTCCGCAATGAGCAGCGTCACCAACGCGCAGAATCCGTCGCAGCAGCAAGGTTTTGACCCGTCTCTCCACGTCGACGGTGCCACCGAGAGCGGCCGAGTCACGATCGACTTGAGCGGGCAGCACTGGAAGATGGAGGGCTTTCGTCCCGGCCAGGGCGAGGCCGAGGGCGTTCACGACGTTCCGAGCGAGTACCAGGGCATCTACTTCAGCTGGAACCAGGCCAGCGTTCCAGGCGACGTCTTCACGGACCTCCAGCGAGCCGGCGAAATCGACGATCCGCTGGTGGCGCGCAACTTCCACCGAGCCAAGTGGGTCCAGCACCGCGAGTGGTGGTACGTCCGCAAGTTCAACCTGCCCGAGGGTGCAAGCGGCAAACGCATTCGCCTCGAATTCGAAGGCGTCGACTACAGCTTCGAAGCCTGGCTCAACGGCAAGTCGCTCGGCACACACGTCGGCATGTTCTCGCCCCATGTGGCCGACATCACCGATCTCGTCCGGCACGAGACCTGGTTCGAAGGCGCGAACATCCTGATGATCCGGCTCGATCCGGCGCCGATGAACATCCAGAACACGGGCGGAAGCAAGCCGGTGTTCCAGGGCGACTACATGACCGGCGTCGTGCCGATGGGCATCTGGCGTCCGGTGAAGGTCGTCATGACCGGCGACGTCCACATCGATCACGTTCGTATCGACACGCCACTGTCGAGCGACCCCGCCGACGCGGACGCTGGAGTCGACACCGTCGCAAAGGTCGTCGTCGAACTCGACAGCACGCTCACCAACGCGGCCGACGTCGCCATGACGGTCGTTGCTCGTCCGGCTAACGAGGCCGCGACCGGCGGCGGTGAGACGACCTTCGCGCAGCGCGTCGAGCCGGGCCAGCAATACGTCGAGCTCGAACTTCCGCTCAAAGACGTCCGCCGTTGGTGGCCGTGGGACATGGGCGGCCAGCCGCTCTACCACCTGACGGTCCGCACCAACGTCGACGGTGTCGCCCACGACGAACACATGCAGCGGTTCGGCGTGCGCGAAGTCACGATGACGCGGAACCCCGGCTACACCGAAGACGAAGCTGAGTTCCCCTGGACGTTCAACATCAACGGTCGGCCGACCTTTCTGCGGTCTGCTTGCTGGGGTGGTCCGCCGTCGATCCTCTACGGACGCAACCCGCGTGCGAAGTACGTTGATCGTCTCGGCGAGGTCCGCGAGGCGAACATCAACAACCTCCGCATTTTCGGCTGGCATCCGCCGGAAGTGCCCGAGTTCTACGACCTGTGCGACGAGCTGGGCATCACCGTCTGGACAAACTTCTGCTTCGCGACGCAGGCGTACAAGGCGACGCCCGAGTTTATGAAGCTGGCGCTGGGCGACTGCATCGCGGCCGTCAAAGACCGTCGGCATCACCCGAGCAACATCTTCTGGATGGGCGGGGAAGAGGTCTTCTTCAGCCACGCCCACGCCGAGAGCGACAACCGGCACATCATGGAAGCCGTCGGCGAGGAGGTCGCGAAGCTGACCGACGTTCCGTACAACCTGGCCTCACCCCTCAGCGAGACATTCGGCCAGAAGCTCGGCTTCAAGCCCCACGACTCACGCCACGCCAACGGGCACTACTACGGCGCGGGCAACACGCTGATGGAAGAGTTCTATCCGTCGCTCGACTACTGCGTGATTCCCGAACTCACCGCGGCCAGCGCTCCAAACGTCGCATCGCTGCGGAAGTTCATCCCTGAAAGCGAGCTTTGGCCGCCCGGGCCGAGCTGGGGATACCACGGTGCGGACCTTGACGTCCTACGCGTTCTAAATGCGGAAGTCTTCGGCGACACACGAATGGAAAGCGTCGAGCAGTTTGCCGAAGCGACGCAGATCGCTCAGGGTCAGATCTTCCAGTTCGCGCTCGAGGCGCTGCGACGACGCAAACCCAAGGTCAGTGCCGTCGCACTGTGCCACTTCATCACGAACTGGCCGGACGTGAAGTGGGGACTGGTCGACTACTACGGCGAAAAGAAGCTCAGCTTCGACTACGTGAAGCGGTGCTACCAGCCGCTGGTCCCTTCACTCGACTACGACAAACGACGCTGGTCGCCGGGCGAGCTACTCGATGCGCACGTGTGGATTGTGAACGATCTGCACGAATCCTTCCACGGTGTGAAGGTTGACTGGAGCTGCATCGTCGACGGGAGCGAAAAGGCCAGCGGCCACGTGACCGTGGACATCGCACCCAACAGCTCGGCCAAGGTCTGCCCGATCGATTGGACCGTCGAGGGCAATGACGAGCAGCCGTTCGAAGTGCACTTGAAGCTAAGCAAAGACGGCAAGACGCTGGCTGAGAATCACCACGTACTGCTCGTCGGCGATCAGGCGGCGGCGAAGGCGAAGCTCAAGGCACTTGCCGACGAAGTCGCCAATCGCAAGCAGGCGTTCGGCAAGAGCTACTACCGCTATCACCCGGAGCTGTGGAACCTGTGAGCGACGTCGTCACCTACGCGAACGAGTCGGGCGTCGGCGTCGTCACGATGCGGCGCCCGAAGGTCAACGCGTACGACGAAGCGTTTCACGTCGCGCTATGCGACGCGATTCAGCAGGCCGAGGCAGACACGCCGGCCGTCGTCGTGCTGCGAAGCGGTATCGACGACATCTTTTGCGTCGGCGCAGACATCAAAGCCTGGGCCGCCAACTCGGCAGAAGGCAACGCCGCGACTGTTCGAGCCGCCCGAACCTCGGCCAACGCGCTCGCCGGCGCGAACAAGCTCGTGATCGCCCACGTCGCTGGTCACGCACTCGGCGGCGGACTGGAACTGATGCTCGCGTGCGACCTCGTCGTCGCTCAGCCCGGCGACTACCAACTCGGCCTTCCCGAGATCAAGCTCGGACTCATGCCAGGCAATGGCGGCGTCGCGAGGCTGGTCCGACGTGTTGGCCGGAGTCGTGCGCTGCTACTCACGTCGACCGGACGATCCATCACGCCGAGCGAAGCACACGGCATCGGACTCGTCGACGA